>NZ_MJYC01000049.1:0-6129 GCF_001763115.1 Campylobacter sp. BCW_4323
TGGAGTTGAAGTAACTATAGACTCTAAAGGACTTGTGGTTAGAGGTGGAGAGCTTAGGGCAGAATGATAACTCGGAGATAAAAATGAGCCAAACAAACAATAACACAGAAATCAAAGAGCAAAACACTCAAGATGAAATCATTTTTGAAGAAAAGAAATATATACCTGCATTTTTATTTTGCGGGATAATATACACTGGATTTTTGTGTTTTTTTCTTTATTGGCTCCCTAGGGCATTTGACAATACTAAGAATTTTAAATGGTTTGTGGTTTTTATTATATATCTTTATGTATTATATATATAAGTCTTGTTTATAAAACAGTAAATTTTAAAAGAATTTATATCACAAAAGAAAAACTTGTGGTTGAATTCTATTTTAGGAATGATTTAATTTTTCCTTTAGGAACTTTTTTTGTGTATTCTTATAACCCATCGCGTGCTTTGGTGGGAGATATAGTTATACAAACTCTCAAAGGTAAAAGATACTACATTAAAAATCTTATCAAGCATGAAATAGAACTAAAAAATGATTTTTATGCAAAAGTTAATGCCATTATAAAGCCCCATGTAATGCCTTATTTGTTAAGCTTAGGTGATGAAGAATTTGAAAAAATCATTTCATTTGTAACCGGTTTTCATAAAATTGATACCACTTTCCTTAAAGAAGCAATGGAACTCAGAAAAGAGAAAAAAGATGAATGAAAATATTTTATTTTATATACAAGAGATTAAAACTTATTTAAAGGATAAAAATGAGCCAAACAAACAATAACACAGAAATCAAAGAGCAAGACACTCAAGATGAAATCATTTGGGAAGGAAAAAAAGATATACCTTCGTTTTTGCTTTATTGGATAATATATATTGTGCTTTTATGTTTTATGCTTTATTTGCTTCCTAGGGCATTTGACAATACTAAGGATTTTAAATGGTTTATGGTTTTTATTATGTTTCTTGTAACGGTATATGCACTTGCACAAGAGATCTATAAAACGGCAAATATTAAAAGAATTTATATCACAAAAGAAAAACTTGTGATTAAGTATTATATCAAAAATGATTTGGTTTTTCCTTTAGGAACTTTTTTTGTGTATTATCGTCACGTGTCATTTGTGCTTACTCCAGGAGATATAGTGATATACACCTTCGGAGATAAGGTCAAAGAATACCTTGAACCTGGTTTATTCAGTGATGGCGATGATCCAACAAAAGGTTGTTTTGGAAGAATTAATGCCATTATAAAGCCTCATGTAATGCCTTATTTGCTAAGTTTAAGTGATAAAGAATTTGAAAAAATCATTTCACATGTAAGCGGTTTTAGCGAAATTGATACCACTTTCCTTAAAGAAGCAATGGAACTCAGAAAAGAGAAAAAGGATGAATGAAAGTATTTATGGAAGTTTAGAGTTTTATTCTAAAGAAACTCAAAGCACTCCTAGTGATAAAAGGGATTTAGGAGTATTTGGAGATGTTGCTCCTTATGCCTTAGGCATTACAGAAGGTTTTGCTACTAAAGCTTTTGAAAAAGAAATAGTGAAGTTTGGTATAGAAGATAATTCGCGTATTGCGAGAATGATGCATTCTAAAATAATAATGAATTTTGGAATATTGAATTTTTTTCTGTCTAAAGCAGAAGGAAAATCCAATGTAAGGGCTTTAGGCGAAACTGGTGTTGGTATTTTTACTGGAGTAGTTTTAAATAAAACTCCATTAAGTAAATATCGTGATGAATGTTCCAAACTTTTAAACGAGGCTATAAAAAGGCTAAGGAGTAATTAAGGATATAAATACTAAACTAATTAAAGAATTTATAATAATAAATTTAAATAAAAATTTACCTTTAAGGAAAAACATGGGAAATAAAGACTTTGGCTATTTTTTAAATGCTTTAGAAAACAATGATATAAAAGCACTTGAAATTTTACTCGTTGATGAAGAGTTATCAAATATGCAAGATGAGAATGGCAATACACTACTCCACCATGCAGCAAGACTAGGTAGCGCAGGAGGTGTGGCAATGCTAATTGATTGCAATCCTTTTATCCGTAATAATGATGGTAAAACAGCTTTTAATATAGCTTACGATAATGATGATATCTATATAGCCAAAATGATTGATAATGTTAAAGATAGTTGGCAAAGAAAGCATGGTAGGTATGAAGAAAAATTAGATGAAAGCGAAATGGATATTCCGTTTTATTTAACTGATGATAAAGAAAGTATTTTAAAACAATTTAAGGAAGAAAATATCATAACTGAAAGTTTATTAGATACTTCCTATGGAGATGGAATGGTTATATTGCAATCTGTTTTAAATGCATGGAATTTAAGTTTTATTAATAAAAAAATGCCTCCTGTTGTTGAAATTTTAATAGATCAAGCCAATGGGGATGTTGAAGCTTTAATAGATGGATTTGATAAACATATGGAGCAATGGGAAAATGAGGTTTGGGATGAACCTGCTGTATATGCTGGAAAGACTGAAGATGGTGAAGATGATTATCGCTATGAAACCGATCCTGATGAATGGATAAGAGAAATTATACCTTTTGATAAATGGGATGAATTAAAAAAACAAATGCGTTTATATGCAGTTAAAAAATGATTTTGATAGACTAATAACCCATAATAAGCTTGGGTTATTAGGTAAAACTTAGAGATAAAAATGCGTAAAATAACGCAAGTTAGATCCTTTAAATTAAAACTGCAATTTAGTTTTTGGGATTTTACACATTTTAACCATATTCAATACAAACAAATATATTTTTTGCAAGATATTTTTAAATGGACCGGTAAAGATAGAAATGATTTAAGCTTTAGTGTATAAATTTAGTAAATATCTTATTCATTTTTGTCGTGGCGATGAAATGTTAAAATACTCTCAATTTATATTTTATAATTTAAATAAAGATTTAAAACAAATACACATGAATTTTACTCTAAATAATAAAAATAATTATAAATTGATTACAGAAAAATTAGCAATCACTTGGGCTAAACTTAATTTTTTACATCCATTTAAAGAAAGACAATGAAAAACACAAAGGATCAAGAAGTGGTTTTATCTACCACAGACATGCTCACAGAAGCATAAAAACAATATTTAAAGAAATGTATCTACATCACATAAAATGAGCAGCACCTAATAAAATTATCATAAAAAGATTAAATTTAAATAATTCTGCTAATATAGAAGAGGAATTAAACAAAAACAAACAAATACAAAAAAATTAAAGGAAAAACAATGAAAAAACTAGAAGATATCAAAGCTATGAGTTTTGAAGAAAAAATGCAAATTCAAAAACAATTATTTGATTTTATTAGTAATAATGACTTAGAAAATGTTAAAAATCTTTTAAAAGATTATCCTGTAAAAGAAAGCTTTTATGAGGCGCATTTTACATACCATCATAATAATGAAGATTATGAGCTATCTTTATTTGATCCAGCAGCAAGCTTATTAAGGGCCGCATTTGCTTGTGAAGAAAATAATAATGATTTTTCTATTTTAGATTATTTATTTGATGAGTATGGTTTAAGTTTAAAAGATCCTAAATATAATTTTGCTTTTCCCGACATGAAACATATCAAAGAAGCTAATGATAAATATATCTTAGTAACAGAAATAGAAGATGGACCTTATGTTTATAAAAACGCTCTAATCTACGCATATATACTCAATGCTAAAAATCCAAATTCTCAAATCATACAGTATCTAGTCAATCGTGGGGCCAAATTTGAAGTATATCAAGATGAATTTCATTGGACTCCTATGCATTTTTGGGTAATGCAAAATAATTATGAATTATTAGAACTAGCCATTAAAGGAGGAGCTAATGTAGATATGCAAACCTTGCTTGATCCAAAAAGCGAATACAATGAAACCCTTTTATTTGAAGCTGTAAGCGAACCTGAAACCTATAGGGTTACACAGCTTTTAATCGAACTTGGAGCCAATGTGAATTTTGCTACCCCAAGAACTCCTTTAGATGATGCAAAAGGATCTAGAAATAAAAAGCTTTTAAAAGATGCAGGAGCAATGACTTCAAATGAAATCAGAAAAAAATATAATTTACCAGCATATGATGATTCTCATTGTGAAATTGATGGAAAAGATGATATGGATTTACTAGGTAAATATCGTAATGAATGTGCCAAACTTTTAAACGATGCCGTAAAAAAGGCTAAAGAAAGTGAATGAGGGAATAGAAATTCACTTTGCTAAAATAAATTATAAGGAAAGATAATGAAAAATAAAAAATTATTGGATGATGAATATATACAAGAAGTGTTTAAATACTATCTTAAAAATGATAATTATTTAAAAGATGCTTTATATGGTTTAAAAAAATACGAACGAAGAGCTTTTATAAGTAGTATTTTAAGCTATGAATATAAAAATTTAGTAGAAAATGGCAATTTAAAAGTTGATGCAAAATATAAAGTTACCTTGCCGCCTAATCTTATTGCTGTTTTAGAATATGATAAAAGTGAATTTAATGGCGTAAATCTTCGAAATTTTATAAATGATTTGGAATTTGAATTAGAACATATAGAAATGGAACTTTATGACGATCCTGCTGACTTTGAAGGGGGAGATTATTATAATGAAGATAGCGATTGTGATGAAGATTATACAGTAGAAGATTGGATAGAAGATCAAGTAAGTGATATTAAAGACTTTTTATATGCTTTAAAAGATTTTAAATGAAACAAACATTAAGCTCTAATCGAGTAAGCTTTTATCTTTTTTCTACTAAAACTTTTAGTGATGAAAAATATCTTAATGCTTGGAGCTTAAAAGGCGAGCGTTTAAATGCCAAAGATTGGTTTGAATTTAAACAAGCCAATAAAGACAAATTTTATAATAAGCATTTAGAAAATACCTTAAAAGCTATGCAAGAGTTTAAAGCTTATTTTAGTGTTGATCAATTTGAAGGCATAAATCTACATGGCGATGATGAATGGCTTGATTTTTTACCTTCAAATTATACTCAATTTTATAATCGTTTATGCAGGGATAAAAGTAAATATATTTTACATCGATATTATCAAAAAAATGATTTGGCAGAGATTGGTATGCTTAAAAATCTTTCTCCTAATTTTCCTTTTTGGGATGAAAAAGGAGAAAATTTTTCTCAAAATCAAATTGATATTTTTATAGAAAAAGATAATTTAGCACCCTGCTTTAATAAATATGATGTTTATTTTAACTCTTCGCTTAATTTAACTTTTAATTTCAGTGATGAAAGCTTAAAATATCTAGTTGATAATTATAATCACAGAATCAATCATACTTTTACTCCAAAAAGTCAAGATGAGATACAAAAAGAATTAAATTTAAGCAAAGAAGATAAAATCATTTTAGAACTTGAAAATATGTTTTTAAATCTTTGTAAAGGCATCAGTGCTGATTATGCTTTTATGGATTTTTCTTATTTTTTTGTAGGATATGATCATACTTTAGATTCTAAAAATAATACTTTAAAATCTTATCCCATTAATCAAGATAAATTAATTCATAAAAGAAGTTTTAAAGAATATATAGAAGAATACGCAAATACTTACTTTTTAAATTATTATTCTAAAGAGTTTTTAAATGAACTTGACAATCAAGAATTAAACAAAGATAGACTTAATTATTATCTTATTAATTACAACAAAATTCCAAAAAACACAGAAGAAGAAAACATACAAGGCATACTTTCTAAACAAAAAGATATAGATATCAATTTTGTAAATTTTATAGATTATAAAGACTATGTTTATAAAAATAAAGATGATTTTTGGGAGTTTTCAGAAAAAGAAAATTCTATACTTTGGGAAAAATTTCTAAGTAAAAATACCCTAAAACCTTTTCCTTTAAATTTTGATTGCTCTTTAGAAGAAAAGCTTCTTTATGCTAAAGATGAACAACTAGAAAACATACTTAAAACCCACAAGACTTTTCATGGCTAGAAAAAGAACAATCCTTATTCCTAGAATAGAAGATATTAATATAAGTCCTGATACTTCTTGTATGCATCCTATCTTAGAAGATAATACTTTAGTATGCTTACATGGAGGTAGAGTTAAGTTAAAAGCAAAAAAAGCTAAAAGAATAAAATCAGACAATGTTCCTATTATGC
>NZ_MJYC01000050.1:0-1198 GCF_001763115.1 Campylobacter sp. BCW_4323
GGAGTTTCGTTTAATGTTGTGTGCTTCAAACAAAGCTTTGGAATATTCTTCGGTATAATTGCCCTTTGCTGGTGGATGTGAATCTAAACTTTCTACAAAATATATTTTGTTTGTTTCTTTATCTACTTTTACAGCTATTCCATTAGGTGTATAAATTTTATAAGTTTCACTCATTATCTATCCTTTCTTAATTTAACCCATGTATAAACCATCTTCCATGATTATGGTAGTAGCTAATCTGCCTATGAAATTAGGCGGAGTTTTTGTTTCTGATGTGATATCAGTATTTGCACTTGTCTTATTGGTCATATCTTCTTTGCCTCTACTTGTATTAGAAGTTTTATCTCTATTTCCATTTATCCCCATATACATAGCCTTAAGATTGTTTTGTCCTATGATATTGAGTTTTTCTAGTAATCTTCTAGCCTTATTTTTATCTTCTATATATCTTCCTGTTTTATCTTTACTTGTATTGTAAATTCCATTAGCAAAATCTTGTAAAATTTGTAAAGCTTCATTGTAAGCATGAATAGGACTATCTTCATCCTTTTTAAAAGCACTAATTTGCTTTTCTTTATTTCTAAACTCTTTAAACAAAGGATGATTACAAGGAAGTTGATATATAGTGCATTTTTTAAGTTCTAAAGATTTTAACTCTTTAAAATAAAAAGTATAATCATCTATAATATATTTTTGTTCTTTTATATCCTCTAAAGCAGTTGCATTTCTTTTCTCATCAATAATCAAATAAGATAAAAGTCTTTTTAAAAGAAATTCTTTATTTTCTTCAAGCTTTTGATCTATTTCATAATGAAAGGAAAAATGAGTGTCAAAAACTCCTGTGCAAAGATCTATGCCATAAAAAATTTTCTTTAAATCAAAGCTAATGAATTTTGAGTTGATTGCAAAAGGATAAGTTACAAAATGATCTCTTATAACTGCTAAAGGATTGACTAATTTTTTTAAAGTATTGATAAAATCAATCTGTTTAACTTCTTTATTGTTGATTGTTAAATTTTTAATAGTTTGAATTAACTCTGTTTTAGAACTTATAAACATAAAAGATTCCTTATATAAAGCATTATTATATCATTTTTTATTTGCTAATATTTTTTGTCTCTATTAATCTCTCCTATCCATCTAAGCACATTACCCTTATCATCAATCTCTACTTCTAAATCTTTGTATTTGTTGTAAA
>NZ_MJYC01000051.1:0-1307 GCF_001763115.1 Campylobacter sp. BCW_4323
AGAAATACAATATTTAGGTTCTATTTTAACTATTTTATTTTGTTCAAAACGAGCTTGTATAGCACAAGCATAAGCTGTGTTTGTATTTTTAGGTTTTACAATATCTTCCCCTTTACTATTTTTCATAACAATATCTTGCTTTAATTTATCACCAAAAGTAAGTTTATCTGCTTTATAAATATTATTCTTTTCATCTTGCTCTATATTTTCCCAAACATATTGCAACATAGCATAACTAGCATCTGCTATATTAGCATAGTCTTTGATTTGAGAGATAAGTTCTTTAGGATTCATCAGTAACTTTGTCCTGTATATTTTTCATCACTTTTTATAAATTTACCATTAGTAAAATAATGAAAATGTCCTCCTCCTGCACTTTTACGACTAATGCTAGAAAAGCTAAATCCTCTTCCTTCATCTCCAAATAATCCATAGCTTTTTACTTTATAATCTATCATAGTATCAAAAACAACAGGATATTTTTTACCCTCACACACATAATAAGTTGTCATACCTAAATAAGGTCTTAATTTTTTATAGTTTTCTTCACCCATATATGCTTTAAATTGATCTTCATAGTATGCAAATTCGGGTTTATCATCGAAGTTAAAATCATAGTCAGGATCATCTACATCATAATTATAATCATTACGATAATATTTACAACCATTAGAAAGGACTTGAGGGAATTTTTTCTTCAAATAAGAAAAATTCACAAAATGAGTTTCATTTCCTACTTTGATTTCACTCCCTAAATACTTACTACGAAATTCTTCTCTTTTTTTCTCTAATTCCAATATCTCTTCTCTTATTTTTTTATCAAAGATATAAATTCCACCATAATTACTTGCAAGAGTTTCTAATTCACTTGCTTTATTGTCTTTAAAAGCACATGCACTTAAAGATACTAAAAAAAATAAGCTTAGAATTATCATTGTGATTTTCATTTGATACTCCTTTTTAAATTGTATTATTTCAAATATCTTATATAAATCAAATTTAGTTTTTATATATCATAAAAAACCTTTTTCATCATTCTCATCAATTAAATCAAGCATAGCATAACTAGCATCTTATATTAGCATAGTCTTTGATTTGAGAGATAAGTTCTTTAGGGTTCATCAGTAACTTTGTCCTGTATATTTTTCATCACTTTTTATAAATTATAACAATAAAATATAACACATAAGCAAAAAACACTTTACTGTGATTAACAAATCACACCTGCTAAATCTATCATTTACTTACTTCAATCTCACATTCATAATCATATTAGATAAAAAGATACTATCTTTATCAAAGTCTTT
>NZ_MJYC01000052.1:0-2525 GCF_001763115.1 Campylobacter sp. BCW_4323
AGGTAATCAAATCCTCCATCAAGTAGGCGATACTCAAATTGTTACTAAGGGAGATTGTGTTATAATTAAAGCAGGTGGAGTTGAAGTAGTGATAGATTCTAATGGACTTGTGGTTAGAGGTGGAGAGATTAAGGCAGAGTAATAAAGAATAAACAATGAAAAAACCTTTTTACAAACTTAAAAGATTTTATATACCTTGTATAATAATTATTATAATATTTGCCGTGCTTGCAAAATTACTTTATTCTCCTTTATATACGATTTATTGGGGAATGTATCATTATCCTAAAGTTCAACTAGAATTTAAAAACTTTGAAAAAATGACTTTAAATCCAAGCCCTAAGGATATGATTAAAATTGTAAATGATTACCAACCTAAGCTAGAAGATTTTAAAGATTTAAATGTAAAAATGCAAAAGGCTATTTTTGATTTTAAGGTGGCTAAATTATTTGGATTTGAGGATAGGTATTTTGAAGCTTTTATTAAAAGCTGTGCTGGTAACTTCTTTGTTTTACATGGTAAAGAACAAATTTATTTTAATTATCTTAATTTCATAAGCGGTATAAATTCAACTTCCAATGAAAAGCAAAAATATCTAAACTTAAGAGCATCAACTAGAGATTTAGAAAGACAAATTTTTGAAGAAAAACTTAAATTTATAAAACATTATGAAGAATTTTATGATTACTTAGAGGGTGTAGGTTATTTGGATAAGGGAACAGAATATATAGGTACGGCAATTTCTTTTAAAACATTGATTCAAAATGTATTTTTGTCTAATAATGCTCAATTATGCTCTTTTGAAGATAGAAACTTAATGTTTAAAAACATGAAAGAAAATTATGAAATATTTAAAAATTTAGATGTAAAAAATATAGATGATTTAAAGAGAAATATTTATAAAAAAATATTAATTGATATGGAAAATCTCCTAAATGAAACCCAAAAGGCTTTAGATGAATGCAAATAGAAAATGAAATGAAGAAATGTTTAAAAAATTGCACATATTATGGAAGTTGGAAATTTTTAAATCCCAAATTAGATCTCTTGCCAAGTCCTTTATACTATGTTCAGCCAAGTGAGTTAGATTCTAGGATTGTGGCATATTATTTCAGAAAGGAAATTAAATTATAATGACTCCACCACCTTTACCAGATGTAGAAAAACATAAAGATTTCTTACAAACCAGAAAAGAACCTTATGCTATTTATTTAGCCATAAATACAAACATAAAAAGTTATAATAATATTTGTCCTAGCGAGCAATATTTTTGGAAATTTAATGATATGAATGAGCTTGAATGCTATAATCCAAAATTTGGCATATATCTTGGTAAAATTGTTTTTGATAAAAAAGGCAACAAACTCATCCCAAAATACATAGCCACTAAATTTGAAAATTTAGAAGAAGAAGTTAAAAAGATAAAAAATCCCTTATGGCTTGCTAATAAAAATCCTAATTATATTAAACCTAAATTTTATGATGGTATGGATGGGGGTTATTATTTTGAAAGTCCAAATAATTTAGAGTATCAATGTAAAATAGAAAAAGACACTCAAATTTTAAGCCAAGAACAAATCATTTCCTATGTGAAAGAACTTTATAGTAAAAACACAATGATAATAAAAAATTATATTGATGCAATCAATAAAAACCATGGCATAAAACCTTTCGTATTTAGTGATGAAATTTATGATCAATTAGGAGAAGTTGGCATTCTTACAAAAGAACAAGCTAATAATTTTAAAGATAAAAGTTATATTAAAAAAAATCCAATATTGCTTGCTATGCTTGATTATTTAGCAAAACAAAATAAAAAAGATGAAGATTATTTAATCACTTTTGATGATGAGTATTTTTATGCTGATTTGGTTTGGAGTTTAAAAGATTTCTTATTAGAGCTTTCTTATGGTTTGTTTCAAGATGAAACCAAGCTTCTTTTTAATCCTGCAGCTTATATGGATGACACAAAAATAGATTATAAAAATTTAAACGAAGAAATAAATAAGCGTTATGAAAAAATATTGCTTGATATGGGATTTGAAGGAGAAAATGGTTATTTTAATGATTATTATGATTATGGCTTTGGCAATAATGGTATTTTTAAATTTAGCATATATGATTATTTTGCTTATGATGAAATAGGAGTGCGCCCAATTCAACAAAGCCCATATGTTCCTCCTAGAAGCCCTTTTTATAGCCCTAATTTTGTCTATTCTGATGGAAATTATCACGGAGATGCAAAGCTTATCCCTTCTGCTTTAGGAAAGTATTATTTTGAGCTTTCCTATCAGAAAGGAGTTTATATAGAACTTTTACGCCCTTATTATCCAAGCATAAAAGATTTACCAGAAGGTTGGGACAATAAAATGCTAGAAAAAGCTAATTTAAAATAAATATGAGCATCCATGAAAAAACCTTTTTACAAACTTAAAAGATTTTATATACCTTGTGGTGTGCTTATAGCTTTGATTATTTTTATAAGCTTAACTTATCATTTTTTACAACGCCCTTTAGAGCTTAT
>NZ_MJYC01000053.1:0-936 GCF_001763115.1 Campylobacter sp. BCW_4323
CCACTTGATATATTGTCTATTCCTTTGCTTTCTAGTTTTTCTTTGAGTTTAGAATAAATAGGAATTTGCAAATTTACTCCTAATATAGATAAATTGTTTTATTATAACCAATCTACTTAATACTTTTAATTAATTTAAACTCTTTGTTTTTAAGATATTCTTGTCTTAATGTTTCATCTGCTTTATCAAGCTCATCAGGACTTTTGTCTTTGGTAAGTCCTAAGAAAGCGTGGGTGAAATCTAAGCCGTTTCCATTATAAAGACTAACTAATATTTCATATTCTAAAAACTCATCAATATAAATCGTTGCATAATATTTCATTTATAAAATCCTTTCTAATATGTTGCCAGTCCATAAAAAAAGAACAATGTGCAAGTATAACCCAAGGCGAATAGTAAAACACTAAACATAAACTTTCTTTTAAAAATGGATATTAAGAAAAATACTCCTATACCACAACAACCAACAATAAACAAGCTTAAACTAGAAAAATAAAATGCTAAAAATATAAATACCGCAGATAAAACCAAAGGAATGGCATTATAAATATATAATAAATTAAACATTATGCAAGAATATACAATAACAAATAACTCTATTGCATTTCTATCAAATATTAATAAAAATAAATTCTTATCATATTTACCATAACTAATGTAAATGTAGTGAAAAGTTAGAATAATATAAGTCACCAAAGCAAGAATCAAGCTACACACAAACCAAGCAATTTGTCCACTTGATATATTGTCTATTCCTTTGCTTTCTAGTTTTTCTTTGAGTTTAGAATAAATAGGAATTTGCAAATTTACTCCTAATATAGATAAATTGTTTTATTATAACCAATCTACTTAATACTTTTAATTAATTTAAACTCTTTGTTTTTAAGATATTCTTGTCTTAATGTTTCATCTGCTTTATCAAGCTCATCAGGACTT
>NZ_MJYC01000054.1:0-3153 GCF_001763115.1 Campylobacter sp. BCW_4323
CCACTTGATATATTGTCTATTCCTTTGCTTTCTAGTTTTTCTTTGAGTTTAGAATAAATAGGAATTTGCAAATTTACTCCTAATATAGATAAATTGTTTTATTATAACCAATCTACTTAATACTTTTAATTAATTTAAACTCTTTGTTTTTAAGATATTCTTGTCTTAATGTTTCATCTGCTTTATCAAGCTCATCAGGACTTTTGTCTTTGGTAAGTCCTAAGAAAGCGTGGGTGGAGGTCGATTTGCTTTATGCTTTCACCCAGAGTTTGAAAAAGATCATTCATTTATATTTTTATATTTTCTCTAGCTTGTTCCATAAGTTCTTTTGTGCTTACTTGTGGTTTGTAATTAAATGATTTAAAATAACTTGCCTTATAAGCATTTGCACATTCTTTGATTTTAGATTCTAACTCTGTAGGATTTTTTGGATCTTCATAGTATTACATACTTTTTTGGCTCTAAAGAGCAAGCAGAAAAAACACAAGCAGTAACTACACTTAATAAACTCAGTTTAATTAAATTTTGCATAAAAGTTCCTTTTTCTATAAATTTTATATATATTTATAGTAACTATAATATACTAATATTTATTAACATATAATAAAATTAATTTTAAATAATAATATTATTATATAATATTTTACAAAATAATTATAAGAAATAATTATTTTTTATTTTAATATGATGAATTATCTTGTAACGCCCAAATTTTCATATAAAATATTAAAATTTATATAAAAATCTTTTATAAATTTTCAATCTACCTAAAAGGCTAAATTGATTTTTATAGGAACGAACGCTGTTCCACTATCCACTAGAGTTTGCACTGCATTGTGGAATACTTTTCTTGCTATGCCTATTGCTCCATTAACATCAGCATTCAATATTTTATTTGTGCTTGATTTAAATAAACCTCTTTTTATTCTTTTACCTAAATACTTTTCTTGATGTTTCATTTTTTCATTAGCTAAATGGTCGCATTTACTCGTATAGTTTTCTTCTGTTAAAACGAAATTAATACCATATGTTTCACATTTATAAGCTAATTTAGAAATAAAGTTTTCATAAGGTATTGAAGTAAAAGATTGATTATTTTTAGCACCTAAATTAATTTCTTTTTTCCATTCTTTATTTTTACCAATAATTAATGTTTCAATAGAATGTTTAACACAATACTTAACTAAAAAATTACTTGCTTTATGTAAAAAATCATTTAATTTGTTTTCACGAAAGTTTAATAATTTTAGTAGTTGCTTTGTGATAAATCTATTATTACTCTTTTTTGCTATTGCTTGTAAATATGCTTTTTTCTTATTGTAATATTGATTTATACTTTTAATACCTTTGCCATTGATAATTAAAGGCTGTTTGCTTTGAGTATCTATTGTAGTTACAAAGTTATTTAAACCTAAATCACAAGATAAAAAGCTGTTTTTTACATAATTAATAGCTAGTTGATTAGTTTCATACACTATTTCAACTATAAAACAAGTTGCTTTGGGAATAATCCTAACTTGTTTTAGACTTGAAATATTAGTATCTATTTTAGTAATGATAGATTTTATATTTACACTTTTAGGAAATACGATTTTATTAAAGTTTTTATATTGTTTTATTTTTGCTTGTTGGTTTGTAAATATAGCTATATGATGACCTTTTTCTCCTTTTCTTTTGTATTTAGGTAGTTTGGGATTACTTGTAAATTTGTTCTTATCTTTTTGATAAGACTTTAAACATTTAAAAAAGCTTTTCCAATCTTTATATAATAATTTAATTGTTTGTTGGGCTGTTTGACTAGGTAATTCTTTATAATCAAATTGTTTTTCACTAGCTAATTTTTTACTTAAATCATACTCTTTTATTTGTGGTTTTTTAGTTATAAAATCTTGTCTAAGCAAGTAATTAACATAGTTATATAAGTTTTTAGTCTTATTTGCAAGCAATAAAAGTGAATTGTAATTTTTATTGTAGGGCTTAATTATATGTCTTTCAACTCTTTGTAATGTTTTCATTTGCCTTGCTTTCATTTAATAATTTATTGGCTAATCTTCTCTTTGAATACATTTTCATAGAAAAAGAGTGTATTGTTTGCATAATATCTTCAAATAATTCTTGCTCTAGTGCTTTGTTTTCGCAAGAGTTAATAATTTCTATTCTAGCACCATTATCGTTAAAAAGTTTTTCCACTAAATCATAAGATAGTCTTGCTAGTCTATCTTTATAAGCTATATAAACAACACTAATTCTTTTTTGCATAACATCATCTAAAAGCTCCATAAAACCTTTTCTGTCTAAAGTCATTCCACTTTTAATATCTTCATAGACCTTATCTACTTTTATTCCTTTTGCATTTAAAAAAGCGATTGTGTTTTCTATTTGATTTTTTAAATCTTGTTTTTGTTTGTGGGTGCTTACTCTTGCATATATAACATTTAGTTTTTCATCTTTAATATTTGCTAATCTATAAACATCTTCTCTGTTATATAGGTATGAAGAATTTGGCATTTGCGTAACTCTTATTTTTCCACTTTTAACATATTTATAAAGAGTTACACGACTTATTTTTAAAAGCTTTAAAACTTCTTTTGCTTTCAAATATTTTCCTTAATTGTAATTATATAAATTATATAAATTATATAATTATTTAGTTAATATCTTTATATAAATTTTTTCAATGAATATCAAAGACTTTTAGATTTTATTAGAAAGGATAAATAATAATGGAAAAAACTAAAAGCTATATCAAGCTTTTGATAAAGGGATTTGGGATATAGTATTATTCGGTATAATAAGCCTTATATTTATGGTTGTTATGTTTGGTTATCTTATGGAAATTTTGCGGACACTCAACACAAAAGAAATTTATGCCACAAATAAAGACCTTATTGTAAAGAAATTTGTCGGCAAAGATAAAATTTTTGAGATTGGAAGTTTTTATTTTTGTTATTTTTCACACACATTTACTGCTATTTATGCCGATAGCGTAACCATATCTAAATTTGGCGAGGAAATTTATAATGCATATTCGTTTTTAGATCCACTCAGAAGCAATAATATCCAAGAATTATATGCAATAATAAAACCCCAAACGCAAGAATATTTAAGCAAAATTGATTTGAAAAACTATGAATTTTTTAAGAGTAGGCATAG
>NZ_MJYC01000055.1:0-976 GCF_001763115.1 Campylobacter sp. BCW_4323
CCACTTGATATATTGTCTATTCCTTTGCTTTCTAGTTTTTCTTTGAGTTTAGAATAAATAGGAATTTGCAAATTTACTCCTAATATAGATAAATTGTTTTATTATAACCAATCTACTTAATACTTTTAATTAATTTAAACTCTTTGTTTTTAAGATATTCTTGTCTTAATGTTTCATCTGCTTTATCAAGCTCATCAGGACTTTTGTCTTTGGTAAGTCCTAAGAAAGCGTGGGTGGAGGTCGATTTGCTTAGAAATTTGAGAAAATTTTGCTTCAAATAGCAAAGAAAAATCAACATGCTTTAACATTTCATCTTCTAATAACTCATCTACATAAATTGTTACATAATATTTTATTATTTCTTTCATTTCGAAATAGTTCCTTCTAAAAGTCCATAAGGTATTATTCCTATAAATATTGCAATTTCAAAACAAAAATACATCATTAAAAATAAAAATTTAAATTTTAAATGCAATTTAACAAAAAAAAACCATATTATCATTAATAAAATATTTATTATTGCAAGATTTAAATAAAAATCATTAAAAATTATATTAAAGATATACATAAAACAATAGCAAAAAAGATGAATAAAAAAGAAGTTTTTATAAAAACTTAAAAAAATAAACCAAAATATAGCAATATAAAATAGCAAGATAGGAAAGAAAAAAACAATATAAAGCTCAAATTCCAAATTCTTGAGTTTATATATAACAACAAATACAGCACATATTAAAGCAATATAGCCACTCCCTAAACACCAAGCAATTTGTCCACTTGATATATTGTCTATTCCTTTGCTTTCTAGTTTTTCTTTGAGTTTAGAATAAATAGGAATTTGCAAATTTACTCCTAATATAGATAAATTGTTTTATTATAACCAATCTACTTAATACTTTTAATTAATTTAAACTCTTTGTTTTTAAGATATTCTTGTCTTAATGTTTCATCTGCTTTATCAAGCTCATCAGGACTT
>NZ_MJYC01000056.1:0-1911 GCF_001763115.1 Campylobacter sp. BCW_4323
CAAGATTTATTCGATGTTTTAAATGAAGATTTTACCAAAGAATATGAATTCATAGATAGTCCTACTTTAGATGATATAGTAAAACACAAACAAAGTGATGAAGTTTTTAAAGTGTTTTATAAAAAAGATGATAAAATAAGATTGCTTAGAGTTAGTAATATGCAAGCTTTAAATCGTTTTGATAAACTTAAAGGTGCAATGACAAAAATAATTTTAGATAGTGGTTTTAAACCTGATAAATAAAAAGGATTAATATGTGTAAATATCAAGAATATATAGAGCAAAGAAAGGTTTTATGGGAAAAAAGTTTTGAAGCCTTTAAAGATGAAAGTATATCAAAAAGAACAGCTTGAACTTGCAGAAGCAGGAATTAATGATGGCTTAGAGGAGGATTAATTATATAATTAACCATATATTTATATTAGTTTTTTTTAAAAAACCGTTTTTACTATTCTTTAATCTTTTATATTGTATTTTGATTGTCTTATTTATGTAATTTTATATATAAAAAAAGTTTTTTCCAATTTTACAACAAAATCCTTTATGGTATAATAAAAATAAAAATTATATAAGAAAGGATACAAATGGCTATAAAAATTGAAATTAGCGGATTTGATAAGGATTTTTTACCTGTTTTTGAGAGTTTAGCTAAAAGCTTAAAAGCTACTTATTGTTTGTTAGAGTATGATACTCCAGAAGAGAAAAAACAAAGTTCTATGAAAAAGGCTTTAGAAGAAATGAAAAATGGAGAGTATGAAACTTTTAAAAACTTTGATGAGTATAAAAAGGCTATGCGTGAAATATGAAATTAGAGTTTTAAAAGAATACAAGAAAAACTATAAAAAGCTAACGCTAAAAGAAAAAGACTTAGTAGATGAAATAGTCTATCGCTTATCTAACAATGAAACTCTTGAAAGAAAATACAAAGATCATAAACTAAAAGGTGAATTTAAAGAGCTTAGAGAGTGTCATGTAAAACCTGATTTGCTCTTAATTTATCAAAAACAAGATGATAAACTTATTTTAACATGTATTAATATAGGTTCTCATAGCGAGTTGTTTTAATAATTGAAGTTAAATTAATCAAGTTTATAAAAATCCATAACTACATATTAAGTCATTTATATCATAATAGAAAGAAAAAAGAAAAACACTATGAAAAAATTATCCCAAGAAGAAATATAAAAAGCTATGAGAGAATGTGTAGTAAGTTCTTATACTTATGATCCAGTTAATCCTAATGGTTATTTCTCAAGATTTATTCGATGTTTTAAATGAAGATTTTACCAAAGAATATGAATTCATAGATAGTCCTACTTTAGATGATATAGTAAAACACAAACAAAGTGATGAAGTTTTTAAAGTGTTTTATAAAAAAGATGATAAAATAAGATTGCTTAGAGTTAGTAATATGCAAGCTTTAAATCGTTTTGATAAACTTAAAGGTGCAATGACAAAAATAATTTTAGATAGTGGTTTTAAACCTGATAAATAAAAAGGATTAATATGTGTAAATATCAAGAATATATAGAGCAAAGAAAGGTTTTATGGGAAAAAAGTTTTGAAGCCTTTAAAGATGAAAGTATATCAAAAAGAACAGCTTGAACTTGCAGAAGCAGGAATTAATGATGGCTTAGAGGAGGATTAATTATATAATTAACCATATATTTATATTAGTTTTTTTTAAAAAACCGTTTTTACTATTCTTTAATCTTTTATATTGTATTTTGATTGTCTTATTTATGTAATTTTATATATAAAAAAAGTTTTTTCCAATTTTACAACAAAATCCTTTATGGTATAATAAAAATAAAAATTATATAAGAAAGGATACAAATGGCTATAAAAATTGAAATTAGCGGATTTGATAAGGATTTTTTACCTGTTTTTGAGAGTTTAGCTAAAAGCTTA
>NZ_MJYC01000057.1:0-135164 GCF_001763115.1 Campylobacter sp. BCW_4323
CAAGATTTATTCGATGTTTTAAATGAAGATTTTACCAAAGAATATGAATTCATAGATAGTCCTACTTTAGATGATATAGTAAAACACAAACAAAGTGATGAAGTTTTTAAAGTGTTTTATAAAAAAGATGATAAAATAAGATTGCTTAGAGTTAGTAATATGCAAGCTTTAAATCGTTTTGATAAACTTAAAGGTGCAATGACAAAAATAATTTTAGATAGTGGTTTTAAACCTGATAAATAAAAAGGATTAATATGTGTAAATATCAAGAATATATAGAGCAAAGAAAGGTTTTATGGGAAAAAAGTTTTGAAGCCTTTAAAGATGAAAGTATATCAAAAAGAACAGCTTGAACTTGCAGAAGCAGGAATTAATGATGGCTTAGAGGAGGATTAATTATATAATTAACCATATATTTATATTAGTTTTTTTTAAAAAACCGTTTTTACTATTCTTTAATCTTTTATATTGTATTTTGATTGTCTTATTTATGTAATTTTATATATAAAAAAAGTTTTTTCCAATTTTACAACAAAATCCTTTATGGTATAATAAAAATAAAAATTATATAAGAAAGGATACAAATGGCTATAAAAATTGAAATTAGCGGATTTGATAAGGATTTTTTACCTGTTTTTGAGAGTTTAGCTAAAAGCTTATCTCAAAAGCCTATTTTATCAATGTTTTTTCTTGTTTTTTGAGCAAAAACTTACGCATACCCTTTTTTCATTTTTTGTTTCTTTAACCTCTCAAAAAAAATTTGCGCCTCATTAAAACTTGGAAATACATTATTTTTTCTTCCTGTACAACTTTTAAAACGCACATTTCCGTAAACTCTCTCAACCATATATTCCTCAAATAGAGTGGCAATAATTTCTATGCTATAATAGCGAATGTTTCCTTTCTCAGTTATTCTGTGCAACAAAACATTATTCATAAAAAAACCTAATTAAAAATTATTTATTTTATTCAAAAAATCATTTTTAAACATTTTTTCTATAGCAAGCTTAATCATTTGATTAATTTTCTCATTTTCTTTATTTGTATTAGAAATTTCATCTTTGTAAGTAGGAATCATCATTTCTATCATTTTTAATGTTTTTTCATCAAATAATACTCTTTTTGGAATTAATATTTCATTTTTTTGAATATTTTCATTATTTATTGTATTTTTTTCCATTTTTATCCTTTATTTGTTAAAATATATAAATTATACCATAATATTAATAAAAAATTGTATAAATAGACAAATAATGCAAAAATATAAATATTTTTATGGTATAATTTAAAATATATAACATAATCTTATATCAAAATAAGCCTATTAAAATATATATTTTGATATTAACACAAGCAAATAAATATAACATAATGTTAAATTATGTTATAAAAAAAAGGATATAAATAAAATGAAACTTAAAAATACTACAATAAGCGAAGATTTAGAGCGTTGGATAGAAGCTTATTTGAAACATATTCAAGCATTATCCTATTCAAATAATACTTTTTTACTTTATAGGCGTATTTTACTAGAATTTGTAGAATATTCTTTAGATTATCAAGATGAAATGCAAATAAACGATATAAAAACGACTTTTTTAGTCAATTTTCTTAATTATTTAGAAAATAATTCAAAAAATGGCAATAAACTATCAAAAAAAACAAAAATAACTTATTTGAGAGTATTAACTAGCTTTTTTTCTTTTATAAGCGATAATAATGATGATTTGTTTGTTTTTTCCTTTGATATGAAGAAAATTAGATTTAGAACAGAAAAATCAGAAGAAAAATTAAATTATCTTAATGAAAATGAAATTATAAGGCTAAATAATGTTTTAGAGAAAGAAAAAGCAAAAAAAGAAGTTTACAATAGTTTTAGAAATTCTTTACTGATAAAACTTATGCTTTATGGAGGACTTAGAATTTCTGAAGCTTTAAATGTAAAACTTTGTGATTTTGAAGAGGTTGATGATGAAATATTAAAAATATCCATAATAGGCAAGGGCGGTAAAGAACAATTTGCATTTATTAAAAAAGAAAAAGTTGATGATGAGCTTGAATATTTTAAAGAAAATATCCAAGATAGTGATTACATAATGCAAACTAGCACAGGAAAACATTTAAATAGAAGCAATGCTTTTTTGATTGTAAATAATATTTATGCTAAAGCTTTGATCAGTAAAAAAGGACTTCATTTGCTTAGACACACTTTAGCCATGAGATTAACAGCCAAAGGAACAAACCTTGTGGTCATACAAAAAATTCTAAGACATGCAAATCTAAATACTACTACTATATATGCCAAAGCAACAAATGATACAATAAAAGCTGCGTTATTGAATAATTAATTTTTCTAAAATTGAGTATTTGCATAGACTTCAAGAAGAAGTCTATGTGTTTAAAATTGTTCTAATAAAAGCTTAGGCTCTCCGCCAAGTATTTTGATGAAATTTGCAATTCTTGATTGTATCATTTCTACGGAATACATACTTCCTAAACCGCCTAAAGCATAAAATAATTCTTCGAAAATGTCTTCTTTGTTAAATTCAAGTTCTTCTATATCAATAAGATCAGGAGTTTGGCTACCTTTTTATAATTCTTGATATATTTCAACCAAAATATTAATTCTTTCTGGATTATTTTTAGTTTTTAGATAAGAATTTAAGTGTATTATTAGGGTTTTTATGAGTTTTTCTCTATTTTCTTTATTTTCAACCCCCCCCCCCACCATAAGCACTTCTTTTGTATTTTCTTTTTTCATATTATTCCTTTCAAATTGTCAACATAATCACTCCACCATTGCATTAAGAGCTTCCTATCGTTTAGCCTTAAACTTCTATTATAAGCAGCTTTAACATTATTTCTTTCACGATGATCTAAGCATAACTCTATAACTTCACTATCTTGCCCATGCAAATTTTTAAATTCATAGAGCAAGGTTGAAGCTGTTGTTCTAAAACCATGAAAAACCATTTCATCGCCAAAGCCTAATCTTTTGATGGCTTGATTTAATGTGTTTTCACTCATAGTTTTGGATTTGCTTATATCACTTGGAAAAACATATTTTGAATTGTGGAATGAAAAAGGTTTGATAAATTCAAACAACTTGATCACGCTTTCACTTAGTGGTACAATAAAATCTTCACCCCCTTTCATTTTATTTGCAGGTATAATTATCTTTAAATTTTTAAAATCTATTTCACTCCATTCTAAATTTCTGATATTAGCGCTTCGCAAAAACAAATATGGGCTGATTTGCAAGGCTACTTTTGTGAATATATTTCCATTATAATTTTCTATTGCTAATAGTAACTCTTTAAATCTTTCTTCTTTTGTGATAGCTCTAAGATTTTGTTTTTTAGGCGAGCCATAAAGAGCTTTCATGTCTAAAGTTAAAATATTGCTATTTTCTATATATTCTTTATTTATGGCATACATTAACATTTTTTTTAAACCCAAGAAGACTCTTTTTATAGTTTCGAGTTTACCTTCTACATAAAGTTTATCAAGAATAAGAAGTATATCATTTTTGGCAAGTTCATTAATATGTTTGTCTTCGTATTTAGAAATAATATGAGTTTTTAATCTCTTCGATAAATTATAAGAAGTATTATTTTTATAAAAAACTTGACTCCATTCATTAAAAACTTCTTTTAGGGTTTTTGATTTTTGTATATCTTCTTTTTGAATTTGTTCTTTGGGATCGATTTTTTCAGCTAACATATTATTAAAAATATTTGCTTTTTCTCTTGCACTTGACAATGTAGTTGTTGGATATTTTCCTATTTTAATGCTTTGTATTTTTTTATTTAACCTATATCTAAAATAAAAAAAGATAATAGTACCTTTTAAAGAACCTTTTGCTTCGATGTAGAGATTTTTGGTGCACGCATCTTTAATGTATGTTCTTTTTTCTACGATTAAATTTTTAAGCTGTTTATCGTTGACAATAACCATTTTATAATATTCCTATGTTAAAAAGTATATGTTATTTTTGAATTTTAAAATTTAACATACACTATAACATATACTTTTAAAATTGTCAATCCTGATAATTTAAGATAATTTAAGATAATTTAAGATAATTTAAGATAATTTAAGATAATTTAAAGTATGATTTTATCATATCTTAATTGATAATTTTAGATTACTTAAGATTTCTTGGGATAATTTCAGAAAAGAAATAATGGTGCCCGAGGTCGGACTCGAACCGACACAAGGTTGCCCTTACCAGATTTTGAGTCTGGCGCGTCTACCAGTTTCACCACTCGGGCTCATTTTTAAGATTTAAAGCTAAAATTATACTTTTTTAGACTAAAAAATACTTTAAAAATAAAAAGTATTTTCAAAAAGATTATATAAAATTATGTAATTTAAATTTTTGGAACAGTTATTGCTTTTGTTTATTAGCAATGTTTGAAAAGATTTTAACTTTAATACTTTAGAGGAAAAAAATGAGAATTACAAATAAACTTAACTTCACAAATAGTGTGAATAATTCTATGGGCGGTCAAAGTGCTTTATATCAGATATCTCAACAACTTGCTTCAGGTTTAAAAATACAAAATTCATATGAAGATGCAAGCATTTATATAGATAATACGCGTCTTGAATATGAAATTAAAACATTAGAACAAGTAAAACAAGCAACAAACAGCGCAAAAGAAATGACTCAAAACAGCATGAAAGCTTTGCAAGATATGGTAAAACTTCTTGAAGATTTTAAAGTTAAAGTAACTCAAGCCGCAAGTGATGGGAACTCTCAAACTTCAAGGGAGGCTATAGCAAAAGAATTAGAACGCATAAAAGAGAGTATAGTTCAGCTTGCAAATACTAGCGTTAATGGTCAGTATCTTTTTGCAGGTTCACAAGTTGCAAATAAACCTTTTGATTCCAATGGTAATTATTATGGAGATAAAAATAATATCAATGTAGTAACTGGAGCTGGAACTGAAAGTCCTTATAATATACCTGGATGGGATTTATTTTTCAAAGCGGATGGAGACTATAAAAAACAAATTACTACTAATATCAGTTTTACAGATAATCGTTATACAGATAAAGATAAACAAGAATATTTAAACGGAGATTCTGCTTGGAAGCAGCTTATCGGGCAAAATTATGTAAAAGATGGAAAATTAGATCCGGATATAGATTTTGAAGATAAAGACCGAAAACTTAATTTTCCACCTTCAACACTCTATGTTCAAGGAACAAAACCAGATGGAACAAGCTTTAAAAGTGCAGTTTTAGTAAAACCAGATGATAAAATAGAAGATGTATTAGAGCAAATTGGCGCACTTTATGGCAACACTGCTAATAATAAAGTTGTAGAAGTAAGCATCAATAATAGTGGTCAAATTCAAATCACAGATTTAAAACAAGGCAATAATAAATTAGACTTTCATGCCGTAGCCTATACTCCACAAATGGACAAAACAGAAAGTTTCAAAGCAATGGAAAAATTTGTTAAGGATAATGATCTTAACATGGATAATGTTACCAATGCTGTTATGCAAGAGGCTATGAAAAATGGTGATATTACCAATCCAACTAGTCCAGTTACTATTAAGTTAACAGGAAAAGATGGAAAAGAGCAAGAGTTTACCTTTAGTTTAGCTCAAACTGATTTTATTAAAAGCAATATGACTGATTCAGCTGGCAACAAAGCCAATGGTGCAGATTATGATAATGTTTATTTTGAAAAAGATGGAAATACTGTTTATGGTAATGTTTCTCAAGTTATTAAAGGAAGTAATGCTTATGCAACTGATTCAACCAAACTTAGCGAGGTAATGGCAGGAAATAGTCTAAATGGTACTACTTTAAATTTAAAAGTCAATTCCAAAGGTGGAAATTCTTATGATGTTACTATAAATTTACAAACTTCAACTGTAAGCTATCCTGATCCTAATAATCCAGGTCAAACCATAAGTTTTCCTATAACCCATACTGATCCTGCAACTGGAAATAGTGGAGTTGTTACAGGATCAAATGATATTACTTATGGTCAAATCAATGATATTATAGGTATGTTTGCCGCAGATAAAATTCCAACCCAAAGCATAACAGCTACAAATGGAAAAGTTGATGCAAATGGTTATAATAGTTTACAACAACTCATGAAAGATTCTCAAGCTACCGTTGATGTAAGTATGGATTATAAAGGTCGCATTAGCGTTACCGATAAGCTATCCTCAGGAACCAACATAGGAATTTCTTTAAGCGATTCTCAAAGTGGACATTTTCCACAACCACCTTATACCACAACTGCGCAAGTAGAGAATGGTCCAAATTTTAGTTTTAGTGCCAATAATGCTTTAGTTATAGATGAACCAAATGTTGATCTTATAAAAGATTTAGATACTATGATAGATGCGGTTTTAAGTGGTAATATGAGAGCCGATGGAAATTCGGCTGATCCAAGAAATACCGGAATGCAAGGAGCTTTAGAAAGACTCGATCATTTAGCAGATCATATCAGCAAGCTTAATACAACCATGGGAGCTTATCATAATACTATAGATGGTGTCAATACTCGAGTAAATTTCTTAAGCGTAAATGTACAAAGCATTAAGTCAAATGTTATTGATGTAGATTATGGTGAAGCTATGATGAATTTAATGCAAGTTCAACTTGCATATCAAGCTTCTCTTAAGGCTAGTACAACAATTTCTCAACTTAGCTTATTAAATTATATGTAAAAATTTATGGTATAATTTGGCTTTGATTTTATTTTTAAGGAAAGAATATTAAAAAAGAAGCCATTTTTACCAGCTCTACACTTGTTATTTTTTATATTTGTCTTTGTATGCTAGCACCTAGCATGGGAGAATGGGTTTACAAGGCTAATTTATTTTTATTTGGAGAATTTGGGTATTATTATCCATTTTTTTTACTTGTGTTAAATTATCTTTACTATAGAAAAAATTATAAAATAGAAAATTTTAAGCGTAGAGAGCTTTTTGGTTTTTCTTTGGCCTTTTTTTCTACTTTGCTTTTATTTTCTGTCTTTTATAGAGAGTTTGGGTATATTTTAGAAATTGTATATGGATTTTTTTCTATAATCTTAGGACATACAGGGAGTGGAATTTTTGCTCTTTTACTTTTGCTATTTTCTTTGATCTTATTGTTTCCGAAATTTGCAAAAGAAATTTTAAAAATAGAATTAGATTTTACTTTTTTATTAAAAGTAGAGCAAGCTTTTAAATCTTTACTTATGCGTGTATTTGGCGGAGAAAATGAGAAAGAAGATGTAGGTAAATCAGAACCTATGGCTTCAAAATTAAATATTTTGCAAGATAGTATTTATAAGAATTTACAAATAAATAAAAAAGAAAAAACCAATAACTTAGAACAGATAATCAAAGATTGCAATATCAATGCAAGTAAAAATTCAATTACCACAGCTAAGGACAACTTTGAAAAACTAAAAAATCAAATTTTAGATGAAACCATAGAAATTGATACACAAAGCTTAAAAGAATCAAGAAGTTTTGTTTATGAGCATTCTCAACAAGTGCGAAATTTCGCACAAAAGGCTAGCAAAATGAGCATTAGCCTTGATGAAGATTTTAATTTTATTTCAGAAGAAGAGGTAGATATGATTCCTGAACGTTTTTTAAAACCTAAAAAACTTGAAGATATAAAGCAAATAGATACAAATAAAAATTTAGATGAGCCAAGTTATAAGCGTAAAAATATTGAAATTCCAGTTTCTAAACAGGAAGTTAAACCAAAAATTTTCACAAAAGAGCTTGAACTTAGAGAGAATTTGATAAAAAAAGAAAAACTAGAACAAGAATACAAAGCCTATCAAAATGAAATTTTAGAAAATAAAGTAAAACAAGAAATTAAAAAATTAGAAGAATATGATGCGATAAATTCAAGCGATATTATAGAAGGGAATAAATACAGTTTTAATAACTCAAAGACAATCAAAACAGAAACAGAAGAATCAAACAAAATAAATGAAAATAAAAATCCAGTTAAAGCAGACAATATCTTTGAATTTACTCCCATTGTAGAAGAGTTAAATCATCCTTATATAGAACCTACTCCTATAAAAAATATAAATGAAATAGTTATAGAAGAAAAAAATACACTCGATTTTATCCAAAATACAGAAATTAAACTCGATAATGAAAAAACAAATGAACAAGAAATTAAACTTCAAAAAGCAGTTTTAGCCAAAGAAATTGCTATCAATCAAGCTTTATTGCATGAAATAGAGCAGGGCGAAGTAGAAAAACCAAAAGATTTCACCTTGCCACCATTAGATTTTTTAGCTAATCCAAAAGAGCATAGACAAGAAATCAATGAAAGTGAAATAGATAAAAAAATTTATAATCTTCTTGAAAAGTTGCGTCGTTTTAAAATAGGTGGCGATGTTATAAGCACTTATGTTGGTCCTGTGGTAACTACTTTTGAATTTCGTCCTAGCGCAGATGTGAAAGTAAGTCGTATTTTAAATTTACAAGATGATTTAACTATGGCTTTAATGGCAAAATCAATCCGTATTCAAGCTCCAATACCAGGAAAAGATGTTGTAGGCATAGAAGTGCCAAATGATGAAATTCAAACTATTTATCTAAGAGAAATTTTACAAAGCGAAGTTTTTAAAAATGCTAAAAGTCCTTTAACTATAGCTTTGGGCAAAGATATAGTAGGCAATGCTTTTGTAACCGATCTTAAAAAACTTCCGCATTTACTCATCGCAGGAACTACAGGTAGCGGTAAAAGTGTGGGGATAAATTCTATGCTTTTAAGTCTTTTATATCGTAACTCTCCTAAAACCTTGCGTTTGATGATGATAGATCCTAAGATGCTTGAATTTAGCATTTATAATGATATTCCTCATCTTTTAACTCCTGTTATCACAGATCCAAAAAAAGCGGTCAATGCGCTTTCAAATATGGTGGCTGAAATGGAAAGACGCTATCGTTTAATGGCAGATGCAAAAACCAAAAATATAGAAAATTACAATGAAAAAATGAAAGAATTAGGCGGCGAAGAACTCCCTTTTATTGTAGTAATTATTGATGAACTTGCCGATTTGATGATGACTGCGGGTAAAGATGTAGAATTTTATATAGGAAGACTTGCACAAATGGCAAGAGCAAGTGGAATTCACTTGATTGTAGCTACACAACGACCTTCTGTTGATGTTGTAACAGGACTGATCAAAGCGAATTTGCCAAGTAGAATTTCTTATAAAGTAGGGCAAAAAATTGACTCTAAAGTTATTTTAGATGCTATGGGTGCTGAGAGTTTACTTGGAAGAGGGGATTGTTTATTTACTCCTCCTGGAACAAGCTCTATAGTGCGTTTGCATGCGCCTTTTGCAAGCGAATTTGAAATAGAAAAAATCGTGGATTTTCTAAAGGATCAACAAAGCGTAGAATATGATGAAAGCTTTTTAAAAGATCAGCAAAGCGTGGGTGTTACAACAAATGAAAGCTTTGATGGGGAAGTAGATGAGCTTTATGAAGAAGCCAAAAGAGTGATCTTAGAAGATGGAAAAACAAGCATTTCTTATTTGCAACGCCGTTTAAAAATCGGCTATAACCGCTCTGCAAATATTATTGAACAACTTACGCAAAACGGGATTTTAAGCGAACCTGATGCCAAAGGACAAAGGGAAATCTTGTAAGATTTTTCTTGTATTTTTGATATATAAAACTGATTACAAAAGAAGAAATTTAAAAAGCAAAAGCCCAGTAAAAAGGGCTTAAAAATTATTTATCTCTAAGATTTAATTCGGTAATTAACTTACTATAAGAATTATAATCTTTTCTTTTAAGATAAGATAAAAGTCTTTTTCTTTGACCTACAAGTTTTAGAAGTCCTAGTCTTGATGAAAAGTCTTTTTTGTAGATTTTTAAATGTTCTGTAAGTTCTGCAATTCTTGCAGTTAAAAGAGCTACTTGAACTTCTGTTGAACCAGTATCACCTGGTTTTTTAGCGAATTTCGCAACTATTTCTGCTTTTTTGGCCGAATCCAAAGCCATGATAGACCTCCTGATTGGTAAAATAATAAAATTAAAGAACTGTAATTTTATCTTAAAAAGCAAAAAATAAACTGAATTTATCCTTTTTAGAAGGTTTTGTTAAAATTTAAGTCTTTTTCTAAGAATTATTTATTATAATTACAGCTATTTCTATAGTTATAATAAGGAGAATCTGTGCTATTTACCAAAGCTAGCGAATACGCTTTACTTTCTTTAATTTATATTTCTCAAAAAGAAACACCTCAAGATGTAGATTCTTTAGCTTTAGAGCTTGATATTCCCAAAAGTTTTTTAGCTAAAATTTTACAAACTTTAGCTAAAGATGGTTTGTTAAAATCCTTTAAAGGGGCAAAAGGTGGTTTTGCATTAATCAAAGAACCAAATCAATATACTATAAAAGAAATTGTTAATAGTGCTGAAAAAAAGGATATCAGTGTATTTGAATGCAGTGGTGGTACTTGTCCAAATAATAAAGAAAAAAATTGCACCTTAATGCCTATGTTAGTAAATTTACAAAATAAAGTAGATGAATTTTTAGATTCTATTACTTTAGAAGATATTATGAAAAATAATGGCAAAAAATAAAATAGTCGATTTAGTTTTTCCTTTTTTGGGGCCTTTAATTGCTCCTGTTTTAAAAGCTAAAAGCTTAACTATTGTTGGTTTTTTAGTTTGTATTTTAGCTATTATCATAGTTCCTTTACCAAGTCCTATTTTGGACTTTTTCTTAGCTTTAAGTATAGCTTTATCAGTATTAATTATTTTAATTTCTATTTATATACCTAAACCGACAGATTTAACAACTTTTCCAACTTTAATCTTGATTATTACTTTATTTAGACTTTCTTTAAATATAGCTACTACAAGGATGATTTTAAGCGAAGGGCAAAACGGCCCTGAAGCTGTGAGTGAGATTATAGCAGCATTTGGAGAATTTGTTGTTGGTGGAAATATGGTCATTGGTGTGATTGTATTTTGTATCTTAGTATTAATTAATTTCATGGTTGTAACAAAAGGTAGTACAAGGGTTTCTGAAGTACAAGCAAGATTTACACTTGATGCAATGCCGGGTAAACAAATGGCTATTGACGCGGATTTAAATGCGGGACTTATCGATGAACAAACCGCTAGAGCAAGACGTCAAGAAGTTATTGCTGAGGCAAACTTCTATGGTGCAATGGATGGTTCTTCTAAATTTATCAAAGGAGATGCTGTTGCAGGAATTATCATAACTATTATAAATATCATAGGTGGTTTTTTAATAGGATCTTTTCAGCACGATATGGCTTTAAGCGATGCTGCATCTACCTATACTATTTTAACCATAGGTGATGGACTTGTATCGCAAATTCCAGGGCTTATTACTTCTACTGCAACCGCTATAATTATCACTCGTGCAAGCAAAGATGAGGAAAATTTTGCAGAAGGAACTTTAACTCAACTTTTAAGTGAATATCGCACGCTTTTAATAGTAGGTTTTGTACTTTTTATCTTTGCGTTAGTGCCTGGTTTGCCAACTTTATCCTTGGGCTTTATGGCTTTAGTTTTTTTAAGTCTTGGCTATCTTACCAAGCAAGTTAAGGAAGGTAAAATTGATATAACCACAGTTAAAAAAAGCAAACCAAGTGCTGCAGCTGCATCTCAAAGTGGAGCAGGTGGGACAACAGCAGCACCTGCTAAGAAAAGCGAAGAAGAAATTCTTAAAGAAGAAGAGCACAAGATTAACGACATACTCAAAGTTGAAATTTTAGAACTTGAACTTGGATACGGACTTATTAAGCTTGCTGAAAACGAACTTACAGAAAGAATTCGCTCAATGAGAAGAAGCATTGCTGAAAGTTTAGGATTTTTAATGCCAAAAATAAGAATAAGAGATAATTTAAGACTTAAACCAAATGAGTATAGTTTTAAACTCAAGGGCGTGTCTATAGCAAGTGCTGAAATTTATCCGGATAAATATTTAGCCATGGATAGTGGTTTTATCACGGAAGAGATAGAAGGGATTGCTACAAAAGAACCCGCTTTTAACTCTGATGCACTTTGGATTGATGCGAATTTAAAAGATGAAGCAACATTAAATGGCTATATAGTAATAGATCCTGCAAGTGTTATTTCAACACATATGAGCGAACTTATCAAAGCACACGCAAGCGAACTTCTTACACGCCAAGAGGTGCAAAATCTTCTTGATAAGGTTAAAAATGATTATCCAATCATCGTAGAAGGCGCTTTAGGTGTTGCACCTGTAAGTCTTATTCAAAAAATTCTCAAAGACTTGCTTAAGCATCATATACCAATTAAAGATATGCTTACTATTTTAGAATCTGTAAGCGATATAGCAGAAGTAAGCAAGAGTTTTGATATGATTATTGAACATGTAAGAGCGTCTTTAGCTAGGATGATTACAAATATGTATTTAGATGATAAAGGAAATTTGGATATTTTTATCTTAGACTCTGCTAGCTCTGCAGTGTTAATGGAAAATGTACAATTTAGAGATGGAAGTTATCACTTGCCTTTAAGTGTAGCTCAAACAGGCACTTTAGTAGATACTCTAAGGGCTGAAGTTGCCGCAGTAGCAAATGGTCGTATCAAGCCTTTTATACTTTGCGTTGAACCGCAACTTAGAAAATTCATTGCTGATATTTGTTATAATTTTAGCATTAATATAGTAGTGTTAAGTTTTGCAGAAATTGCAGAAAATACAAATTTTAATACCGAGGGTATTATTAGGATAGAACTTTAAGGAATATAATGAAAATTTATCATCTTTCGCATACAGATCTTGATGGTTATGCTTGTCAATTTGTAGTAAATTTTTATTTTAAAAATGTGAAATTTTATAATTCTAATTATGGTAAAGAAATTAATGAAAATTTTAACTCTATTATAGGCGATATAGAAAAAGATGAAAATTTCGGAAAAGCTATTATTCTAATAACAGATTTAAATTTAAATTTAAATCAATGCGAAGAATTTGATAAAATTTGTAAAGAGAAAAATATTAAAATTTTTCTTCTTGATCATCATCAGAGTGGCGAAGAATGTGCTCAAAAATATTCTTGGTATTTACTTGATTCTAAAAGATGTGCAACTAAAATCGTTTATGATTTTTTCTCTAAAATCTGCACTCCTGTTTTAGAACTTTCAAAATTTGTTGATGTAGTTAATGCTATTGATATTTGGCTAAGCGAGGATGAAAATTTTGAACTTGGAAAGGTTTTTTTAGGCTTGATTGCCAATGCGAAAGAAATAAATCGCGTGATGTTTAAAGAATCGCAAATTGATTATATGTTTTTCTTGCTTGATAAGGCTTGGAAATTTATAGGAAAAGAAAATGCGAATATTTTACTCGATAATGCTACTCATTTTATAAAAAAGGATTATTTTGCCAGAAAAAATGATGATACTCTTTCTAATTTAATTTCTTATTTTGTAGTTGAAAAACTAAGTGAGCTAAAAGAAAATTTCAGTATAGAATATGAAGGCCATAAAGGCATCTTAACTTCAAATATAGGCAATACTTCTGTTATTGGAAATGATTTTTTAGTAAAAAATCCTGATTATGACTTTTTTATTGATGTTAGTTCTAGAAAAACCTTAAGTTTTCGTGCAAATGGAAAAATAGATGTAAGTTTAATGGCTAAAAATTTAGTAGGTGGTGGTGGACATAAAAATGCTAGTGGTGGACTTTTTGCGACATTTAAAGATGGAGCAAATTATAATCATATTAAGGCTCAAATTATTGATTTAATTAAAAGCAAAGAACTTAAAAAGGAAAACAATGAATCAAAACAATAATAAAACCTTAAAAAATGAACTAGAAGATTTACAATATGAGCTTAGCATAGTTTTAGAAGCTATGCTTTTATACGCTGGAGTTAAAAGAGAAAAATTAGAAAATGCAATAGAAGCTTATATTGATAATATAGATAATGTGCTCGAAAATTCCAACAAAGAAGGGGTTGATGAAATTTTAGAAGTGGTGGAATTTCTAAAAAATAAATACAAAGATTTTTTTCAATGAAAAAGTGTATTTTAATTTTTTTTAGTTTATATTCTTTAAGTTTTGCTAATATTTACGAAAAATTAAATGATTTTGCTTATGAAAAAAAACCGAACAAAGATTTTAAGATTCAAGAAGTTAAATTAGTACAATTTTCACAAGAAAATAAAGATTGCCTTGAGCTTTTAATAGAAGCTGGTCAAGTTAGAATTTTAAATAGCTATAACTCTTGTCAAAAATTATCTAAAGATGAAAGTTTTCAAAAATTTCTTAATGAAGATTTTTTAAAACTTTATAAAAATAATGGATACTTGATTAATGAAAATTTACAAAATTTGAAAAATACCATGCAGGATATTATGATATATTATAAACTCCGATATTCTTTTAGTAAAGATATAAAAGATATGAGTAAAAATAAGAATTTGGATGTTTTAAATATAGATGAAAAAGATGGTGGTACTTTGCTTTATAAAATCAACAATCAAGCTTGCGTTGGAATAGAACTTACAAGACATGACTCAAGAATGGCTATGAAAATATACGGAATAGAAAATTTGGATAAAGAGTGCAAACTATTTATCCAATCGCCTTCTTTTAAAGATCTTTCTTACACAAAAAAAGATTTTAAGTGGTATTATTTAGAATAAATAAATGCTTTAATTTTTAAATAAAAATTTTTAAAAATCGCACTTAAAGTAAAAGTATCTTGCCTTCCAAGATTTTGAAAAACGCAGTTATCTAAGTCTTTTTTTTCTTGAATGCTTAAATTTTTCATTAAACCAACCTCTAAAAATATTGCAAACTTCAATTTTATCAAAAAAACTTTATTTTTATTTTAAAGTTTTAATTATAAGGCAAATAAATATTGTTTTAAGAATTTGAAGTTTTTTATTGAAATATTATTAACTTTTATTGACTTTTTTGAAGCAAAGTTATATACTGAATTCGAATTAGACAAATTTAAGGAGGAAAAATGATGAATAAATTTTCTATAGTTTTAACTTTGTTGTTATGTGGAAGTTGTGCTTTAGCCTTAGATCCAAATTTGGAAAAAACTAAGAGTGCAACAGGTATTAATCTACCTACTGCCAAATGGAATTTACCTAAGGCTTTAAATGAAGATGGTACCATAGATGAAACTAAAATGCCAAAAAATTCAGAATATAGCAAAATGGTTATTTTGGGAAATAAAATTCTTAATGAAACAAGCAAATATGTAGGTCCACAGGCCAAAGATCCTAAAAAAAGATTTGCGGGAAATAATCTTTCTTGTTCAAGTTGCCATGCTAATGGTGGAAGTGTACAAAATCAATCAGGTTTTGTAGGAATTTGGGCAAGATTTCCACAATATAATGCCAGAGGAGATAAAGTAATTACCTTAGCAGATAGGATCAATGGCTGTTTTGAACGCTCTATGAATGGCAAAAGAATGCCTAGTGATGCGCCTGAAATGAAAGCCATGCTAACTTATATGCAATGGTTATCTCAAGGAGTTCCAGTAGGAGCTAAGATAGAAGGGCAGGGGCTTAAGAAGATAGATTTCATCTCGAGAGCAGCTGATCCTAAAAAAGGTAAAGCAATTTATATGGATAAATGTGCCGTTTGTCATCAAGAAAATGGATTAGGGCTTAAAAATGAGGATAGTGCAGGCGCGTATTATCTTTATCCACCACTTTGGGGCAATGATAGCTATAATACAGGAGCTGGAATGTATCGTCTTATCAAAGCTGCTTCTTATATTAAAGAAAATATGCCTCAAGGTGCGCCTGACTTAAGTCTTGAAGATGCTTATGATGTAGCAGCTTACATGAATTCACAAGCTCGTCCTATTAAAGCAAATAGAGATAAAGACTTTCCAGATAGAAAGGTTAAGCCTTTAGATATGGATGTAGGACCTTATGATGATAGCTTTTCTACAACCCAACATCGCTATGGACCTTATACAAATATGATCAAAAAATAATTTTAAGGCAATTTTTATTGCCTTAAAAAATTTATTATTTCATATTGCTTAATTTTTTAACTAGATCTTCTAAATCTTGCATCGAATTGATTGCACTTGGGTTAATTTGATATTTTCCATTAACAACAAAAGTAGGGGTGCCATAGGTTTTAGCTATATCATTAGCTCTTTGAAACTCGCTTAAAATTTCTTTAGCTTTTGGGGTATTTAAAAAATTTAATACTTCATTTTTATTTACATTCATAGCCTTTAAACCTATGTCGTAAAATTCATCTAAATTCGAAAAATTTCTTTGCTTGTTTAAAAAATAAGAAACAAAATAAACATCAGCAAGTTTATGAGATAAACTATCAGAATAACTCGCGTCTTTACCATTTTGCTCATCTTTGTATTGAGCAAAGGCAAAAAGCTCATTCATTTCTTTGGAAAAATCTCCATTCATTAAACTTACAGGATAGAGTTTAAAATGTAAATTTGGAAAAGCTTCTCTTAGTTTTTCAAGGGTTCCAAATTTATGATGATTATAACAATGTATACATTTATAAGAAAATGCTTCTATTACACTATTTTCGGAGTTGGGTAAATTTGGATTAAGAGTAATAAAACTATTATTTGCTAACGCAAAACTTGAGCAAAATACAAGCACTAAAACAAATTTGCAAAAAAAATTACGCATACTATATCCTTGATTAAATAAAATTTTCAAAGATAATTTTATTTAAAAAAAATAAATAAGCCCAAATTTATTTTTGGGCTTATTGTTATTTTTTAGGATTGAATGCTTGATCAACACTAAAAGGCATTGCTTGATAACCCGTGCCTGAACCGCTAAATTGAATTTGAATCGAAGGTTCCTTAGCGCCCCAGTTAAAATTCATCAATTTCAGGTTTTGGTTCCCCAAGACTTACACCTTTGCTAAGATCAAAAGCCATTCCAGCTGTTGCGCTATAAACCATAATAGAATCTTTATCTGGTTCATATTGAGTTAAAGAAGTTACAGGAGAAAACCATTCATTTCCACGATTTTTACCATATTCCCAAATTTGTTCCACGGTTTTATTTTGCTGATTGATTTTATAAATTACAGCACGAGAATATTTTTGACTTGCAAATGCAGGTTGTTCAGCTCCTCTTGCATCACCATTATCAAAAACACTTATATAGATATAACGCTTGTTTGATTTACTATCAATTCTCCAGCCTGTATGCTGTGTCCAAGTGAAATCAAATCCACCATTTTCATTTTCATAACCTGGGCATTTGCTATAATCATCATCGCAAACAATTTTTTTGCCATTTTTTTATCTACAGGCTACAAATAACCATTATCCATGATAATAACAGTCAAAGGAGCAATCCATTAAAAGTGCCATGCAAAGAGTTTTGCTAAGTCTCATGATAAATCCTTTAAAATTATTTAAGCCATCCTAAAATAGCTTAATAAAATTTTAATAATACACAACAAAAATAATTTGTTGCGTATTTTAAAAGCATCTTAAAACGACTTGATTTAAATGATTTAAACTAGCTATACTTTGATTTGGATTTTTTGGTTCGCCTATAAATTTAAGCACCAAAACCAAAATAACAATCGCCAATGCAAAAATTTTAGCATTAGGTTTATTTTTATCTAAAACATAGGCTATAAACATTGTAAAAAGCACAATAAAACAACATAAAAATGCTATAAGACAGCAAATTGCCATATTCATAAACTTTAAACTAGGTATCAAATACCAACCATTACTATAAAGCCCATTTTCAAAATCAGGTGGAGTTCCTATAAAAAATTTTTGAAAAGTATTAAGATGATTATAAGCATTTTCTGGAACTACGGGGGCATCCATCCCACATTCTCCTGCTGGCAAAAACCAACTAGGAGCCCATTCATGTAAAGGTAAATTAAATGGATAAATAGGAATTTCACGACATCCGTCTACACCTGCAAAAGGATTTTCAGAATGAACCACTTCATGGATATGATTTAAAGTTAGACAATGCTCCAAGCCAAGCCAAATTCCATAAAAAGCTAAGCTATAAGAAAAAATTTTTATAATATTATTTGTAGGATTGATTAGTGCAATCATACCACCTATAGCCATAACAAGCATATCGAATCTTATATACACACATTGTTCGCAAGGTTCCATAAAAAGATATTCTTGAAATAAAAAATGTGCTATACAGGTAAGTCCTATAGTAACTATGATCAAAATCAACCAAGGTTTACGTGTATCTTGCCATTTGGAAATATTAATTACAAAATTATTTCTCATTAGTCTTTTGCCTATTTCATTAGTATTAAATTTCTAAAGCAAATTTTAACCAAAAAAATATTAATCAAGAATAGGGGATTAAAAAATTGAATGCACAAGTTATCATTTTTATATATATTTTGATAATAATATAAAATAATTTAATTTTTAAATATTCTTTATAGTTTTCAATAAAAGTAAAATATAATTTTAATTTACAAAATAAAATTATCAATTTTTTACATTATATTTTGTGGATAAATTTATTTCACTCAAAAGGTAAAATCATGAAAGTATGTAAAAATAGTAGCTTAATCTATATCAAAGTAGAATAATCTAGGTGTATATAAAAAAGTTTGAAAATTACAGTTTTCAATACAAAATTATAAATTTTACATATTTTTACCTTTTATCATATCTTTTTATGATTGATATAAGATTTATTTAATAAAAATATTTCAATCTTTTTGCCTTGCATGTAAAAACAAACTTTTTCCTAAAAAAGCTTTTTTTTACTAAGTTAATACTAAAATACCTTTTCTAGTTAAAAAGCTAAAAATTTTAGATTTTAGGAAAAGTTTCTATGAAATACCCTTTAGATTGTGAAGAAAATTTTGAAAAATCATTCTTATTTTGGCTAGCAAAATATATAAAATTTAAACTCAACTCACTATCTAATAAAGAGTTAAAAAATCCACAAGCTTTAGCAGAAGTTAATTTTGCTCTTACAAAAGGTGTAAAAAATATTGAAGAACTTGACGCTCTAGCAAAAAAAGCAAGAAATGCTGGTTTAAGTGGAGTTAATACTTATTTTAATCCTTTAAAAAAAGTATTTGAATATTTAAATTTTTATAAGCTTTACTCTTTAAAACAGATTGATGAAGAACTCATTGTGGAAGTTTTAGCAAGTATAACAGGTGCTTTATCAGATGCAAGTAAAAAAAATTACCGTATCGCTGTAATCAATTTTTTTGATTTTTTAGACAAGCAAAATGAAGAAGATGAAAAAGCGCATATTTTCGATATCAATCTTAAAAACTGGGCAGGTATAGCGGGTTCTAAAGGGGTAAAATTACCTGAATTTATGAGCGAAGAAGAGCTTAAAAAATTTCTTGATGCTATTGAAAATGCAGATTTTAAAAACAATGGCATACGCAATAAACTTATTATTAAAATCATCATTTTTACAGGCATACGGGTAAGCGAAGCTATCAATATCAAAATGGGTGATATTAGCGAAGAAAACGATCTTTATATCATAAGAATAAGAGCTAAAGGCAATAAATATCGTGTTGTAATGATAAAAAAAGAACTTATTTACGATTTACTGAAAAATGTAAGTATTAATTATATGAGTAAAGACGCCCTACTTTTCGTCAATAAAAAAGGCACTCCACTGACTCAATCTTATGTCAGTCGCATAGTAGAACAGCTTTTATTTCGTGCAGGAATTCGCAAACAAAAAAATGGTGCTCACATGTTGCGTCATACTTTTGCCACCCTACTTTATAAAAAGCAAAAAGATTTAGTTTTAGTTCAAGAAGCTTTAGGACATGCAAGTTTAAATACCTCAAGAATTTACACTCATTTTGATAATGATAAATTAAAACTTGCCGCACAGGTTGCAAAGGAATTAAGTGACTCTTGAAGACTACGCTGTTTTTGGTAAATATTTTTACCATGATTTAAAACACACTTTAAAAGCCTTTAACCACAAAGAAAGTAAAAAGTGCTTTAAATTTATAGAAAAATATAAAAATGATTTTTATATTTTAATGCTTGCTGATTATGAGCTATATAGATATTTTCAAGATAAAAATTTCACAAGTAAAAAAGCTTATTTGTCTATATTTGCTTTTAAAAAAAGAAAAAAATTTCAAAAAGAAGATATTGATGAAGAAAAATTTATTCCTGAATTTATAAATTTTTTAGATCAAGATAATTACAAAGAAAATTTCACCAAGGTTAAAGAGGCAATCTCCAAAGGAAGAGTTTATCAAATCAACCTCACTCAAAATTTTAAATTTCATAGCAAAATGGATTCTTTTGAACTTTTTAAACTTTTGCTTTCTAGACAAAATACTGAATTTAAAGCTTTTATAAAAGATGAAACAAGAGAAATTTTGTCCTTCTCACCTGAACTTTTCTTCAAGACCAAAAAAAGAAAAATATTTACAAAACCTATGAAAGGCACAATTAAGCGTGATAAAGATCCTATAAAAGATGAAGAAAATAAAACCTTCTTGCAAAATGATACAAAAAATCTAAGTGAAAATGTTATGATTTGCGATCTTTTACGCAACGATCTTTCAAAAATCATCACAAAAAAAAGCTTAAAAACCAAACTTTTTGAAATTCAAAGTCATCCTACTTTACATCAAATGACTTCAAGCGTACAAGGAAAACTTAAAAAAAATATTTCTTTATATCAAATTTTTAAAGCTCTCTTTCCTTGCGGTTCTATTACAGGTGCTCCAAAGCTTGAAAGTATTAAATTTATCAAAGAATTAGAACAAAGAGATCGTGGTATTTACTGCGGAACTATAGGTTTAATACATAAAAATAAAAATAAATTTAGCGTAGCCATACGCACCTTAGAAAAACAAGATGAAATTTATACTTATAGCACCGGTAGTGGCTTGGTTTGGGACTCAAAATTCAAAGATGAATTTGAAGAATTAAAACTTAAAAGCGCGATCTTAAATCCTTGTGATTTTCATCTTTTTGAAACCATGTATTTTAAAAATTCTCAAATTTTATTTTTAAAAGAACATTTATTAAGGCTTATAAATTCAGCTCTTAAATTTAATTTTAATACTCACAACATCTTTAAAGATTTTTATAATATTTTAAATCAAAAAAGTTCTTATAAAGAATATCAAAATTTTACACTTTTTAAACTCGATGAAAAAATTTTTCACAAAAAACACTCTTTATTTTATCATTTTCCCCTACCCTTTAAAAATCCACACAAAGAAGGAATTTTAAAACTGATTTTATATAAAGACGGAAGATATGAATTCCAACAAAGCGCCTTAAAACAAAATTCAAACGATATTTTGCTTTTAAGTGATGATAAAATTAACTCAAAAAGTGACAATCTCTATCACAAAAGCTCTTTGCGTACTTTTTATAATCAACACTCATACAAATGGCATCAAAACTTGTGTTACGACATAGCTTTTTTTAACGAAAAAGATGAACTTTGCGAAGGCTCAAGAACCAATCTCATCTTAGAAAAAAACGCTCAATTTTATACTCCACAAATTCAAAGCGGTATGTTAAATGGAGTATATAGAAATTTCTTAATCAATCTTGGTTTGATAAAAGAAAAAGCATTATTTAAGCAAGATTTATTTGAAGCAGAAAATATTTATTGCATTAATTCCGTGCGTGGTTTAAAAAAGGTAAAATTACAATGAAGAAAATTTTATTTATAGATAATTATGATTCTTTTAGTTACACCATCATCTATTATCTTAAAGAACTTGGTTTTGAATGTAAAGTGATAAAAAATGACGCCTTTAAAAAAGCTAAAGAATTAGAAAAATTTGATTTTACTCATCTTATTATCTCTCCTGGCCCTCATTCTCCTAAGGAATCTAAATTAAGCCTAAAAGCAATCAAATATTTTAAAAAAAATAAAAAAATTTTAGGTATATGTTTAGGACATCAGTGTATAGCTAAAGTTTTTGGCGGTAGCATTTCTAAAATGCAAAATCCTACGCATGGTAAAATTTCTAAACTTTATTTTAAGAAAGATCCTATTTTTAAGGGTATTAAAAAAGAAATTGAAATTTGCTTATATCATTCTTTGTATATCAGTTCTATGCCTAAAAAATGCAAAATTTTAGCTCATAATTCAGAAAATATCATTATGGCAATTAAACATAAAAAATATCCTATTTATGGATTGCAATTTCACCCTGAAGCAGTTTTAACGCAAAAAGGCAAAAAAATACTTAAAAATTTTATGAAACTTTAATATAAAATATTTATTTTAATTATTTTTTAAATTTTAAAATATATTTTTAATAACTTATTTATAAAATTTACAACTAAAAATATCAATAAAAATAAAACTATAGATTAAAAATTAATTTTTTTAGTAATAGTTTTAATTAATGTTTTAAAACATTAATTAAAACTATAAAAGTTACAATTTTGTTTATAGCATAATTAAAAAATATTTATTTTTACAAATAATACTTGATTTTATTTTAACAATATGATAATATAATACCGCAAATTTAAATTTTAACAAGGAAGGAGCTCACTTATGATTTATCATAATAAATTGGTGCTTTCTGCAATTGCAGCAAGCTTTATAGTTTCCACGGGGGGGGGGGCTTTATGCGCAAGATATCAGCAACGATGTTACAGCAAAATTAACGCAAGATAAAGACAATAAGAGTCATTATACCTATGAATTTAGCACAGGTGATGTTGTTAAAACAGAACTTGGCAAAACTAAACTTACAAATGATGAAAATAGAATCAAACATCTTACTATAAAAGCAGGAAAAGATCAAAGTGGTGGATTAGAATTTAAAGGAGCTACTAGCCAAGAAGCATCTTTAGGTGATGGCTATAGTTTTGATCTTACGGCAGACAGCTTAAAATTTACAGGAGATGCTATAGGTAGTGCAAATATTATTGCCACTAATGGCGCAAGTACTATCAATGCTAAAAATGGCGTAGAATTAAACAAAGGACATATACAAGTAGGTAATGGAACTTTCTTTAATCAAAGCTTTAATGGCTCTTTAACCATCAATGGAGATTTAAAACTTACTGATAGTAGTGTTACAAACTTTGGACAAGCTAATTTTAATGTTAATGGAAAAGTAAGTGCTCAAAAAACAACATTTGAAGCTGAAGCATTGGATTTAAGTCGTGTAACTAGCAATGGTTTTTATATCATGAGTGCTACTAAGGGTTTTGAAAATGCAGTAAGTTCAGATAAAAGCTTTACAGATGTTAGCAGCGGTAACAAGGGAGCTTTAATTTTTCACAATCCATTAGTAAATATTTCTTCTAATCTTATGAATCAAGATTACGCAGGTGGAATAGGCACTATAACTAATTTTGATGAAATTGCACCAACAACCAATCTAGACAGTCTTTATAAAACAGAACTTGTTCAAAAAGGCAATAGTCTTTATGTAAATGGAAATCTTGCTACCACCAAAGGCAATAGAGTTGATTTTGATACATTAAACAATGAAATTAAAACGGTGCTCAAGACACAAAAATCTGAATTGGAAAAACTTTATAAGGTTGATGGTAAAATAGAAAGTGGAACTTTTAAAAATAATAGAGATGCAGTAAAGACTCAAATTGATACATACAATAAAAAAGGTGGTACTATTGAAACATCTCAAAAAGCTGTTGATACCGCTAAAACTGAACTTGACAAGGCCAATCAAGAAGGTAAACAAGAAGCAATTAAAAAAGCTCAAGAAGCTTATGATACAGCTGTAAAAAAACTTGAAAACGATAAAAAAACTCTAAGCGAACTTAACAATCGTTTAGCAGAATACAATGCACTTATCGAAGACATTAAAAACAAAACAGCCAATCTAAATGATAAAATCAATAATACCAAATTCGACATCAGAGCAGGACAAAAAGGACAAATTTTTGCTTCTTTAGCTGAATCTAATGTAGGTGGTAAATTAGCTGGAACAGCTGATTATATCTTTGCTAATGGTAAAGTAATCAACGATGTAGAAAGAGCAGCACAATCAAATGCAGGAAATTCAGCTCTAAATGCTCCTATTGGTGCTATCAATATGTCAAACGATATGGCTATATCAAATCGTTTAGCTAAATTTAGCAATCCTTATTCAACTGTAAATGTAGCTTCTTTAGAAGGCTTAAAATTTGCAGCAGGAAATGGAATCGCTAGCGATTCTCAATACGCTTATGGAGCAAGAAGCTATGATAATAATGTATGGGCAAATGTAATCGGTGGTGCTAATATCATCGATAGCAAAAGCGGTGCTTTATATGGTGTAAGCGTAGGTTATGATCGCTTAGTAGGTGAAGATACTATTCTTGGTGCTTATTTAACTTATGCTGATTCAAAAATTAAAACTAGCATGGTAAATCAAGAAAGTGATAACTTACAACTTGGTTTATACTCAAGAACACTTTATGGAAATAGCGAATTTGACTTTAAAGGCTATGCACAATTTGGCTGGACTGATCAAGATAGATTTATAGCTGGAACGGTAAATTCATCTGATTTTACTAGAAAATTCTTAGGTGCTAGTGGAACTTATGGTTATGTATTTGATATGGGAAATGATTTTTATATTAAACCTTTAGCAGGGCTTAATCTTTATTATTCTTTTACACCTGATTACAATGAAAATGGTGCATACGCTCAACATGTTCAATCACAATCTAGTTTTGACACTAGTATAGAAGCAGGTGCCGAATTTAGAAAATATCTATCAAAAGAAAGCTATATTTATGCTACACCAAAAATCGAGCAATATATAATCACTTCAGGAGATGATTACACAGCTAGATTTTTAGGAAGCCCTACTTCATTTACTATCAATGGAAGTGATAAGAAAAAAACTTATGGCTCATTTATAGTTGGTGGAGATGTTAATATAAAAAATCAATGGGCGTTTACTTTCTCAGCAGGTGTTAAACATCTTTTAAGTGGTAAAGTAAATGACGAAAGCGAAACTTATTTAAGCGGAAATATCGGACTTAAATATCAATTCTAATCTTAAAAATAGAATTCTCCTTTGCAAAGCCGTAAAGGCTTTGCATCTTAAAATAAATATCATTAAATTCCTATATAAGCATAACTATAAAACAAAAAAATAATAAACTTTTACAAAGCTTAAAAAATGTATAATATATTATAAAATTTAAAATCAAGGCTGTTTTTATGACTTATCTAGAAATCGAAGGCACAAATCATCTAAGCGGAAATGTTACAATAAGCGGGGCAAAAAATGCTGCCCTACCCTTGATCGTTTCAAGCATACTTGCTAAAAACGAAGTAAAAATCAACAATGTTCCCAATGTTGCTGATATAAAAACTCTTATATCTTTGCTAGAAAATTTAGGAGCTAAGGTTAATTTTCAAAATAATAGTGCTTTATTAAACACAATCACTCTTAATCAAACCATAGCCAAATATGACATTGTGCGTAAAATGCGTGCTTCCATACTTACTCTAGGACCTTTACTTGCTCGTTTTGGGCATTGTGAAGTATCTTTGCCTGGTGGATGTGCCATAGGACAAAGACCTATTGATTTACATCTTTTAGCCTTGGAAAAAATGGGGGCAAACATACAAATTAAACAAGGCTATGTCGTAGCTAGTGGAAATTTAAAAGGCAATGAAATTCTTTTTGATAAAATCACGGTTACAGGTAGTGAAAACATCATCATGGCAGCAGCTTTAGCCAAAGGTAAAACCAAGCTCTTAAATGTTGCAAAAGAACCCGAAGTAGTTCAACTTTGCGAAGTTTTAAAAGACGCAGGACTTGAAATCAAAGGCATAGGTACAGATGAACTTGAAATTTATGGTAGCGATGGAGAACTTTTAGAATTTAAAGAATTTAGCGTTATACCTGATAGAATTGAGGCAGGAACTTATCTTTGTGCAGGGGCTATTACAAATTCTAAAATTACTTTAGATAAAGTTAACGCCACTCATCTTAGTGCAGTTTTAGCAAAACTTCATCAAATGGGTTTTGAAACTTTGATTACAGAAGATAGTATCACCCTACTTCCTGCTAAAGAAATTAAACCTATAGAAATCATGACAAGTGAATATCCAGGCTTTCCAACCGATATGCAAGCGCAGTTTATGGCATTAGCCTTAAAAGCTAATGGAACTAGTATTATCGATGAAAGACTATTTGAAAATCGTTTCATGCATGTAAGTGAACTTTTAAGAATGGGCGCAGATATTAAACTCAATGGTCATATTGCTACTATAGTAGGCGGAAAAGAACTTAACGCTGCTGATGTCATGGCTACAGATTTGCGTGCTTCCTCAGCCCTTATCTTAGCGGCTCTTGCAGCTAAAGGCACAAGCAAAGTCCATAGAATTTACCATCTTGATAGGGGTTATGAAAATTTAGAAGAAAAATTTAAAGGTTTAGGTGTAAAAATCACAAGGCTTGAAGAATGAAAAACATCTTTGAAACCTTAAAAGACTTAGAAAATCAAATTTCATGCTTAGATGAAAGTGAACTTATTAGCCTTGAAAAAGCAAAGGATAGAATTTTAGCTAAAGATTTATACGCTAGAAAAAATCTACCCAGTTTTGACAATGCTGCTCTTGATGGCTATGCTTTTAATTATACTGATATCGATGAGGCTTTGGAGATTAAAGGGACTATTTTTGCAGGAGATAAAAATTTTTATACAGTTGCTAAAAATGAATGCTATAAAATCATGACAGGGGCCAAAATGCCCAAAAATACTGATACTATCTTAATGCTAGAAGATGAGTATATAGAAGAAAATAAACTCATCATTAAAAAAGCTCCTAAACAATACAATGCCTATCGCTATAAAGGCGAAGAATTAAAAAAAGGTGAAATTTTACTTCAAAAAGGCACCAAACTTAATGATAAACATATCGCCCTGCTTGCTTCTCAAGGGCTTTATAAAATAGAAGTCATAAGAAAAATTCGCATAGGTATTTTTTCAAGTGGAAATGAGCTAAAAGAACCTTGGCAAGAATGCGATGAAGAAAGTATTTATAATGCCAATGCTTTGCCTTTACTAACCATGCTTCAAAATGCTTCTTATTTGGGTATTATCAAAGATGATTTTAAAAGCACTAAAGAGGCTTTAGAAAATACAAATTTTGATCTTTTAATCACTTCAGGAGGTGCAAGCGTTGGCGAGGCTGATTTTATGGAAAAAGCTTTAGATGAATTAGGCTTTACTCCGCTTTTTAAAGGACTAAAAGCACGCCCTGCAAGGCCTACTAAGCTTTATAGAAAAGGTGAAAATTTCGTATTGATTTTACCAGGAAATCCTATGGCAGCTTATCTTTCTTGTTTTATTTTTGCTAAAAAAATCATTGATTTATTAAGTGGAAACCTAGATAATCCTTTAACATTTTACGCCAAAATGGGCATGGATTTAAAGCTTAAAAGTGGAAGAAATAATCTCATCTTAGGAAATTTAGAAAAAGATATTTTTACACCATTTAATGAAAACAAATTTGGCTCTGGTATGATACTTCCACTTATTAAAAGTGAGTTTTTACTTATAAGCGAAGAAAATACAAGTGAATTAAAAAAAGGTGATGAAATCACGCTTTTAAAAATATAATGTTTGTGTTTTTCACAAACATTAGCTTAATTTATCCTCATCGTCATGATCATGGATATATTGTTCATCATTTTCCAAGGTATCAACAAAACGCCCTATCCTTTCCCAGCGAACATTTTTATCTTTATCCCAAGAGAAATATACAAACCAAGGTTTACCTACTATCAATCTATAAGGAACAGAACCCCAAAAACGACTATCATAAGAATAATCGCGATTATCACCCATCATGAAATACTCATTTTCAGGTACATCAAAAACATAAGCATTTCCGCCGCTAAAACCTATATGATTTCCAAGTTCTTTAATATAAGTTGGAGACATGGCAAAATCACCTATGCTAAGAAAGCGTAAAATATCACTTTCTATATCTTTTTTTGGATCATAATGAATACCTTTTTGTTTATAAGGTTCTTTTACATAAATTTGCCCTCCAAGAGTAACAAGATCATTCGGATAATGTTCTTTCATAAATTCATCACCCTCATGCATTCTTACATAAAGTGTTTTATTTGCATAAACTATCCTATCTCCTCCTGTACCTACACAACGTTTTACAAAGTGTTCTTTTTCATTTCTAGGGTTTCTAAAAACAACTATATCTCCTCTTTGTGGCCCTTGTGCTTTTATCAAATGTCCATTTTTATTAAAATCTGGCAAAACAGGAATTTCCAACCAAGGAATATGAGGAGTTGGGATACCATAGCTAAATTTTTTAACAAATAAAAAATCCCCTACCAATAAGGTGTTTTTCATAGAACCAGAAGGAATAACAAAAGCTTGTATAAAGAAAAAAATCACCAAAAGAACAATAACTACAGTTCCAGTCCAAGATTGCGAAAATTTATATAATCTCTTTAAAATTTCCATAGATTTTCCCTAATTAAGTCTATTTTTAGCAGATTTAACTGTGTTTTCTAAAAGCATGGCTATAGTCATAGGACCTACTCCACCTGGAACAGGAGTTATATAACTAGATTTTTTAGATACCTCTTCAAAATCTACATCTCCAACTATCTTTCCACTTTCAAGACGATTGATTCCAACATCAATAACAATCACTCCTTCTTTTACCATATCTGATCGAAGTAAATTCACACAACCTGCTGCTACTATAATCAAATCAGCCTGTCTAGTATAAAAGCTCAAATCTTTGGTTTTGATATGACAAACGCTTACTGTAGCTCCAGCATTTAAAAACATAGTAGCCATAGGACGACCTACTATATTTGAAGCACCTATAATAACAGCGTCTTTTCCTTCTAAATCAATTTCATAAGCCCGTAAAAGCTTCATAACTCCAAGTGGAGTACAAGGCAAAAACCCAGTTTCTAAGCCTAAATTTAAATATCCTACATTAATAGGATGAAAACCATCAACATCTTTACTGCTTATAATGCTTTCAAGTATTAAATCTTTACAAATATGATCAGGTAAAGGAAGCTGAACCAAAATTCCATGAACACTATCATCGTGATTTAAGGTATTAATCAATGCCAAAAGTTCATTTTGTGTAGTATTTTTATTAAGATGATAAACTAAAGATTTAATTCCACATTCTTCACAGGCTTTAGCCTTAGATTTTACATAAGTTTGACTTGCAGGATTATCTCCAACCAAGATAACAGCTAAACAGCTTTCAATCCCTTTGCTTTTCAAAAATTGATTTTTTTCTTTTAATTCTTCTTTGATTTTTGCACTTAAAGCTTTACCATCAAGCAAAGTCATTATTTTCCTTCTATAAATTTAATCACTTTTTTAAAGTAAAAATTGTATCATATTAAAACTTCATTAACAAGGTGAAACTTTGAAAATTGTTTTAATGTTTTTTTTATTCAGTATCAGTCTTTTTGGTGCTGATTTTATCACTCTTAAAGAATACTCTAAAATGCTTTATGAAAATCCAAGGGGCATTAGTTGCAAAGAATGCCATGGAGCAGATGGAAGCGAACAAATTTTAGGATATTATATGAAAAATGGTATTAAAACAGCTTATAAAGTTCCAAGTATACAAAATCTTAGTTTTGAGAATTTTAAAAATTCTCTTAATCAGAGTAAAGACGCAAAATCAATCATGCCAAATTACTCTTTAACAAATGATGAAATTGTAACTTTATATAATTACATCAAGCAATTTAGCAAGGAAGAAAAATGACAAACAAAAAAGCTTTTAAAGAAGCGTGTAAATTCATCGCAGGTGGTGTAAATTCTCCAGTTCGTGCTTTTGCAAATGTTCAAAGTGAGCCAAAATTTATTTCCCATGGAAAAGGTGCTTATATTTTTGATATAGATGGAAAATCTTATATAGACTATGTTCAAAGCTGGGGGCCTTTACTTTTTGGACATTGTGATAAAGATATACAAAAAGCTTGCCAAAAAGCACTTCACAAAGGTTCAAGTTTTGGAGCTCCGACTTTATTAGAAACTGAACTTGCTAAGCTTGTTTTATCTGATTTTCCTCATTTAGAAAAGATCCGCTTTGTAAGTAGCGGAACAGAAGCAACCATGAGTGCTATTCGTCTTGCCCGTGGTTTTACTAAAAAAGATAAAATTTTAAAATTTGAAGGATGTTATCACGGGCATTCTGATTCATTATTAGTGAGTGCAGGAAGTGGTGCTGCTACTTTTAACTCTCCTAGTTCTTTAGGTGTTTTAGAAGATGTAGCTAAACACACTTTAGTAGCAAAATATAATGATATAAATAGCGTTAAAGAACTTTTTGAAAAAAATAAAGATATTGCATGTGTTATCATTGAGCCTATTGCTGGAAATATGGGCTTAGTTCCAGCTAAACAAGATTTTTTAGAAGAACTTGCTAAGATCTGTAAAAACAATCAAACTCTGCTGATTTTTGATGAAGTAATGAGTGGATATAGAGCATCTTACCTTGGTTCCTATGGAATCAATCATATCCAAGCAGATATAATTACTTTTGGTAAGGTAATAGGAGGCGGTCTACCTGCAGCAGCATTTGCTTCTAGAGCTGAAATTATGGATATTTTAAGTCCTTTGGGTGGAGTTTATCAAGCAGGAACTTTAAGTGGAAATCCTTTAGCAATGGCTGCAGGTATAGCAAGCCTTACAAAAGCCAAAAAGAAAACCAAGCTTTATGACAAACTTGGAAAATTAGCAAAAAAACTTACCCAAGGAATGAAAAAATTAGCAGATGAAAAAGGACTTCCACTGCAAGTTTGTCATGTAGGTTCTATGTTTGGATACTTTTTCACCAAAGATCCTGTATCAAACTACCAAGATGCATTAAAATCTGATCTAGCATTATTTTCAAAATTTCACAAAAATATGCTTGAAAATGGAATTTATTTAGCGCCTTCTCAATTTGAAACAAGCTTTATATGTTCAAAAATGGATGATAAAATTATAGATACAACACTAGAGGCTGTTAGGGAAAGCTTTAAAAGAATATGAGCAATATTTTAAAAGAAGAAAAAAATCACTTAGAAAATTCCAACAGTAAAAGACAAAAAATCATTCGCAAAACTCTTGAAGCTGCGGATGGTTTAAGTCTTGGCATCTCTATGGTTGTTGCTGTATTTATAGGTGTGGGAATAGGATATTTACTTAAAAAATTTACTCCTTATCCTTGGCTTTTTTGGCTTGGAGTTTTTTGGGGGATCAGTGCTGCCATACTTAATGTTTACAAAGCTTATAAAGTTCAAGTAAAAAGCTATGAAGAATTTAAAGAAAGAGATGAGTTGATCAAAGAAAAAATTCAAAAAGAAAAGAATAAATAATGGAACATAAAAAAGCTCTATTTTGTATTTTTGCCATTATTCATTTATTTTTTTGGATCATATTTTCATTGTTAAATCATTTTAAATTAGATACATTTTTAAGCTATGAAATAGCTTTTTTTAGTGTTTTATTGATTATTTTTGCTTCTTATTTAAATTATAAAAAAGTCATTATAAAAAAATCAAAAAATTATGAAAAAGATTTTAATTTCATTTCATCGCTTTTTATCAAAAAAAAACAAAATTTATCAAAAATTATTCATTTTAAAGTTCTAAAAGACGATTTAAAGCCAAATATTAAAGAGAAAATCCATTTTTTTACTATGTTTTTTACTCTCTTTAAATTGATGGCTTATGTAATATTGGTTGCTGGATTTTTATTTTTACATCGCCAAGATAGATTAGATATCTTTGCTTATATTTGTGGAATTTCATCCTTGCTAGTTTGTGTGTTTATTTTTATTTTATATATAAAAAAGTATGAGTCCAAAAAAAATTATTAAATCAATGACAGCACTTTTTGCTGGTATGGCATTTTTATTTGCAGGTAATGCCTTGATAGTAAGCTCTATAGGTGTTATATTAAAAGAAAACGGAGAAAGTTCTTTAGCTGTTGGAGTGGTAAGTTCTTGTTTTTTTATAGGCGCTCTTGTTGGAACCATCAGTGCTCATAAAATTATTTCTCGTATAGGTCATATACGCTCTTTTGGGCTATTTGGGGCTATTTTTGGAATTTCAGCTATGCTTCATACAGTAAGCGAAAATCTTATTTTTTGGGCTGTTTTAAGATTTTTCATAGGAATTTGCTACTATGGACTTTTAATGGTCATAGAATCATGGCTTAATGAAAAAAGCAAAAATGCCATTCGATCTAGAATTTTAGGTTTTTATGAAATTGTTTTTTATCTTGCTTTTGGTATTGGAGTTTTAATCATAGCGTTAAATTTAAGCAAACATAGTGTATTTATTCTCAGTGCAACTTTGATTTTACTTTCATCTTTGCCTTTAAATTTGATTAAAATCAAAGAACCTGTTTTGCCCGCATCAAGTCCTATTTCTATACCTAAAATTTTTGATATAGCTCCTTTAGCTATCGTCACAAGCTTTATAGCCGGAATGCTTATAAATGGCTTTTTTTCTATGGCATCTTTATTTATACTTTTGCAAGGTTTTGATACAAAAGCGGTTTCTTATTTTATATTTTGTGGGGTTTTAGGTGGTTTTATTGCACAAACCATCATAGGAACTATTTCAGATAAACTTGGTCGCAAATTTGCCATTATCACTTGCGCAAGCATAGGATTTATCACTATGCTTATATTTATCTTTTTTAAACTTCATTTGTATATGCAATATTTTTTAGGAATTACTCTTGGTATAGGAATATTTTGTTTATATGCTTTAGCACTTGCTAGAGCAAATGATGTTTTAGTAAGCAAAAATAAAGGCGTAGAGTTAGGTCGTGGGGTTCTTTTTTGCTATTCTTTGGGCTCTTTGTTTGGCCCTTTAATTTTAGGTTTTTTAATGCAATACTTTGAAATCAAAGGTTTTATATGGTTTTATATAGTTTCTTTAGCATTTTTAATTCTTTTTGCTATCAATAAACCAAATATTTTAAATAAAAAATTTAAGAAAAAGCCTGGAAATATGGTGATATTTGATGATTAATACTCAACTAGCAAGTCAAATTGCCAATACGCAAAAAAATGATTTAAAAGTAGATAACTCTACTTCAAAAGATAAAACAAATTTAAAGGACAATCCAAAAGAAGCACTTGCGCAAGCTTTAAAGCAAAATTTAGGTTTAAGCAAGGATGCTAGCAGTGAAGAAATACTAGCAAAATTTGTTCAAAATGAAACAGGCACCAAATTAAAAGAACTTGTTAATAAACTTTTAGATCAAATCAATGCTCAAAAAAACCCCGATTCCCCTGTGCTTAAACAAGGAAAAAATTTAAATTTAGCTCCTAATTTTGCTAATGAATTAAAAACTTTAAGCACAGAACTTGCAAAAAGCGATACTTTTACACAAGTTTTAGACAGATTAAATCAAATTTTAAAACCTGCCAGTGAAATAAAAAACAACAACTTAGCTCCTTTGTTTAAAAATTCAGGCGTATTTTTAGAAGCTAAATTAAAAGATGCCCTAAACGAAGAATTGCTGCCCAAAAGTTTTCACTCTCTTTTAAGTACAATCAAAGGTCTTAGTAGTGAAAAACTAAGTATTCAGATAGCCCAACTTGCAAATGCAAATTTAAACCCAAAAGACACTTTAAAAGAATTAAAAAATATTATTAATTCTAGCAAAAATGAAAATAAGCAAATTTTAAATCAAAGTTCTTTTAAAGCACTTTTAAATTTAAGTTCTAAATTGGAAAATTTTAAAAATTATATAAGTAAAAATCCCAGTCATGCTCAAGAAAAAATCACCCCTATAGCTAATAAAATTTTAAAAGAATTAAATTCCATCAAAAATGATTTTTTCAAAGCTCTTAATAAGCCAGAAAATTTAATGATAAAAGATCCAAACATCCTTAAGCAAACTGCTACCGCCTTTGAAAAACTTGAAAATACTTTAAAAAATATACTAGGCAATCAAGCTTCTAAAATACAAGATAAAGAAAATATTTTAGAAAATCTTTTAAGTAACAAAGAAAATATCAAAGAAGAAAAACTTAATCATAACACAAAAAACCAAGATGAAGAAAAACATACAAAAGCATCAAAAGAAGAAAATCTCACAGATGATACCAAGCAAGATTCAAAATTAGATTCTAATATAAAAACCCACGAAGAAGATACCCAAGATACAAAAAATGATATTCAAAACAATGAAACAGAAAATAATCCAGACAATGATATAAAAAATTCTACTCCAAACCAAGAAAAAATTAAAGATGAAAAACAAGAAAAATCAAAAGAAAATATCAAAGAAAATCCAAAATTTTATGAAACAAAAACAGAAAACAAAACTTCAATCAATACAAATACCAACACTTCAAATCCTAACACAAATAATACGCAAAATTTAAATAATTCTCAAAATATTCAACTTAACAATAACCAAACTATGCAAAATATTTTTAAAAATCAGGAATTTATAAAACAAAATATTGTAAAAAATTTAGCATTTAATGTAGAAAATTTAGATCTAGAACAAGTGCAAGATTTAAGTAAAAATTTAAGCAATCTTTCTCGTAGACTTAATGAAAGCTTAAAAGAACTTGAACCTTATACTCAAAATGCCAAACTTAATCAAGCAGAACTTAAAAATCTCGAACACAAACTCAATCTTTCTACCAAAGATCTAGCGCAAATTAAACCAAAAACAGAACAAGATATAGCTGAATCTTTACATCATGATGTAAAATCAACACTTTTGCAAATTTCAAATTTAGCTAAAAATGAAGGCAATGAAGCTATATATAATCAAGCTAATCGTCTTTTAGCGCAAATTGAAATCAATCAGCTTATGTCTTTAGCTAATGATTCTATCAATACTTATCTGCCTTTTTCTTGGGATGATTTAAATGATTCTAAAATTATGTTTAGACGCGGAAAAAAGGATAAATTTTTTGCTCAAATTAAACTCGAATTTGCAAAACTTGGGGATTTGGAAATTCTTATTTCTTTAAATAATGAAAAATATATAGATATTAATATTATGGCAGAAAATATTGAATTTAGAAAAACCATCTATGAAAATGCCCATGAGCTTAAAAGAAATATCAATAAAGCAGGACTTTTAAGTGCAAATTTCTTTGTAGGTGATATCATAAGAAGTAAATTTGATACTAGAAATATGAAAAATTTAGATCTTGAAATGGGTATGGATAAAAAAGTATGAGCAAAATCAAAAGATCGATTAAAAAAGCTGTAGCTCTAGGCTATCAAAAAGAAAAAAACTCTGCCCCAAAAGTGCTTGCAAGTGGCAAAGGTGAAAGTGCTGCTAAAATTATTTCTTTAGCCAAGGAACACGGAGTTCCCATTAAAGAAGATGAAGATTTAATAGAAATTTTAAGCAAGCTTGACTTAGGTGATGAAATTCCACCTAATATGTATAAAGCTGTAGCTGAAGTTTTTGCCTTTATCTATCAAATGGCAAATAAAACTCCTAAAAACTAATCCGCTATTTTTTCTCCAAATTTAATACCCTGCCCTATCTTTAAATTAAAAGTTAAAAGTCCTTTTTGAGAGATTAAAACTATAGTAGAACCCAGTTCAAAATTTCCTAGTTCTTCGCCTTTTTTTAGATTTAAATTTTCATATTTTCTAGTAAAATTATGAGAAATTTTAGCATTGGTTTGTATGCTTATATCAAAATTAAAACGCATTTTTCCTACATTTTGCGCTCCTACAAAAACAAGCCAAAAAATACCTTTTTCATTTTGACATTTTAAACTCACTCTTTCATTTTTTACATACAAATTACTAATGCGTTCTAAATGCTTTTCATTTACACTATAAAGGGCGCCACTTGTGTAAGTTGCACTCAAAATTTGCATATCACAAGGGCTGTGATAACGATGATAATCTTTTGGAGAAAGATAGATATTGACATAATCAAGCCCATTTTTAAGCTCATCTTTTTCAAAGCTATCTTTTAAAAGCTCCTCAACGCTATAAGTATGCCCTTTTATAGAAAAAGCAAAATGTTCTTCATTTGCCAAAAAAGTACTTCCACACTCTAAAATTTTACCATCACTTGGACTGATAAAACCTTCTTCAAGTTTCCTTGGAATGTGAAAAGTTCTTGTAAAAAGAGCATTTAAACTCTCGTATTCACAAGGAGCTTTAAATTCACTCATATCGATATTAAAATACTTAACATAATTTTCATTAATAACTTTTTGTATCATTTTGGGAAATTTAATCCCCGCTACAAAACCAAAAAGCCTCGAACTTTCTTTTGAAAAACTCATTTTTTTCCTTTTAAATTTAAAATCACTATTTCACTCGGAGCAAAAACTCTAAGACTTGGCCCCCAAAATCCTGCTCCACTACTCACATAAAGCTTAGTTTTTTCTCCTAAATCATAAAGCCCATGAACAAAACCTTGCTGAAGTTTAACTAAAAACATAAAAGGGAAAATTTGCCCTCCATGCGTATGCCCACTTAAAACAAGGTCAAAATCACTTAAATCATAAAGCAAAGCTGTTTTGGGTTGATGTGTGAGTAAAATACTAGCTTTACTTGTATTTAAATCCACTTTTATTCTTGCTAAATCAGGAGCATATAAACCCTTATTAAGTCCGGCTAAATCTCCAAGTCCAGCAATATTTATAAAACCTAAATCTAAATTTTGATTGACTAAAATTTTCATATTAGTATGTTTTCTAAGTAAATCCAAAACTTTATTGATACCATGATAATACTCATGATTTCCCAAGGCATAAAAAGTTCCATAAGTGGAATTAAAATCATTAAGTTTTGAGATGTAATTTTTTAAATCTTTAGGATTAGTATCAATCAGATCTCCTACTATTACAACCATATCAGGACTTTGCAAATTCACTTTAGTGATGAGCTTATCTAAAAAATTTTCATGCAAATTTTTACCCAAATGTATATCAGTAAGCATGACAATTTTTAAATCTTGTTTAAGATTTGGTATTTCAACATCAACACTCTTTACTTCAGGTGTTTTTAGAGCATTATTTATACTTATATAAATTAAAAACACACTTAAAACTATAAGAGAAAGCTCAAAAATCAAACGCAAAATAAGATTATATTTTTTATCTCTTTTACCCATAAGAGCTAAAATCAATTTAATAAAATCCCAAGCTAAAGTCATAAAAAACAAACAATAAGTCGGCGCATAAAGCATGGCTAAAATTTCATACCAAGTATCACTTAAATATTCATCTCTACGAAATATTAAAAACACAGCTTGGGCTAAAAAAAGCACAATAAAAATAAAGGCAAAAATTTTATAAAAATACTTAAAAAGAGTAATTTTCTTGATTAATCTTTTATAAATATAAACATTTGCTAAGCCAAAAATCAATAATACAATGAAAGAAAAAATTAAAAATATCATAAAAGTATTATAACCAAGTAAAATTAAATATCCGTATAAATTTTTCTGTTATAATAAACTTTTAAATAATTTTAAAGGCTATAAAATGTACCGTTTTGCACCTTCTCCCACAGGTGATATGCACATAGGAAATTTACGCGCAGCAATTTTTAACTATATCTGTGCAAGACAAAAAAATATGGATTTTATCTTACGTATTGAAGATACTGATAAGGCTAGAAATATAGCAGGAAAAGAAGAAGAAATCAAAGAAATTTTAAATCTTTTTGGTATTTCATGGCAGCATTACTATATACAAAGTGAAAATTTAAAATTCCATCGCCAAATGGCTTTAAAACTTGTAAGTGAAAAAAAAGCTTTTGCTTGTTTTTGTACTGAAGAAGAACTTGAAGCAAAAAAAGAGCTAGCTAAAAAACAAGGTAAAGCTTATCGCTACGATGGCACTTGTGAAAAACTAGCCGATATCGATGTTTTAGAATGTGAAAAACCCTTTGTTATCCGTCTTAAAAAACCTACTCACACTATGAAATTTACAGATTTTATCAAAGGTGAATTAAGTTTTAAACCTGAAAACATAGACTCTTTTGTGATTATGAGAACGGATAAAACTCCAACTTATAATTTTGCTTGTGCGGTTGATGATATGCTTGAAAATGTTACTTGTATTATACGCGGAGAAGATCATGTTTCAAACACTCCAAAACAAGAACATATCCGCGCAAGTTTAGACTATAATAAAGCCATAACTTATGCGCACTTGCCTATCATTTTAAACGAAGAAGGTGTTAAAATGAGCAAAAGAGAAGCACATTCTTCTGTAAAATGGCTACTTGAAAGTGGAATTTTACCTAGTGCAATCGCAAATTATCTGATCATGCTAGGCAATAAAACTCCTTGTGAAATTTTTACCTTAGAAGAAGCTATAAAATGGTTTGATATTTCTAAAGTTTCAAAAGCTCCCGCAAGATTTGATCTTAAAAAACTCTTACAAATCAATCGCGAACATATCAAAATGATCAAAGATGATGAGCTTAATAAAATTTTAGATTTAAACAAAGATCTTGCACAACTTGCTAAATTTTACACTCAAGAAGCAAGCACCATAAAAGAACTTAAAGAAAAAATGCGAGCTATTTTTAGCACAAAAGACTTTGGCGAGTTTGAAGTAGAATGTAAAATTTTAAAAGAACTCTTAAAAGATATTGAACTTTTTGAAAACTATGAAGATTTTAAAAATGAACTTTTAAGCAAAAGCGACTTAAAAGGTAAAAAATTTTTCATGCCTTTAAGGATAATTTTAACAGGAAATATTCACGGACCTGAGCTTAGCGATCTTTATCCTTATATTAAAAATTTTATTCACGAATTAGCAAGGATTTAACTATGGTTATAGACTCTTTTATTATTTCTATTTTTCAAGTACTACAAATTGTCATTAACATTTATACTTGGATTATTATCATCACAGCACTTTTAAGCTGGGTAAACCCTGATCCTTATAATCCCATAGTGCAAATTTTATATAAATTAAGTTATCCTGCTTACGCCTTAGTTAGAAAAATTCCAACACGCATTGGTAATATTGATCTTGCACCTTTGATTATAGTCTTAGCATTGCAGTTTCTTGGTATTTTTCTTGGGAATATCTTAAGGAGTATATTGTGATAAAAAAAATACTCATTTTTTTATTTATTTTTTCAAGTTTAAATGCTACACAATATAGCATAGAAAAACTCAAAAAAGAAGAAAATTCACTTGCTAAAGATTATTATATTTATAGGCTTTTAGAAAAAAATAAAATCAGTAAAAAAGATGCACAGGATTTAAATTCTCATATTTTTCGCTATATAGGAAAAATTAAATCCGAACTTGAAAAAATCATTCCTTTAAAGCCTTATATCAACCCAAAATATGCTAAATGCTATACCTATACAGCAAATACTATCTTAGATGCAAATTTAACTTGTCAAAGTGTGCGCTTAAATTCATTAGTTTTTATAGCAAGTTTAAATTCCAAAGACCGAACTACTTTAGCTCAAACCTTTAAAAATCAAAGACCTGATTTGACAAATTTACTACTAGCTTTTAATACTTCTGATCCTATGAGCTATATAGCACAAAAAGAAGATATTAATGGTTTTTTTAAACTTTATAATTATTCTAAAAAATACGACTTAGATTTAAATACAAGTTTAGTCAATAAACTACCAAACCACATTGGTTTTAAAGATTTTGCACAAAATATTATTATTAAAAAAGAAAATCCAAAATTTAGACATTCTATGCTAGAAATAAATCCTGAAAATGTAAGTGAAGATTCTGCTTTCTATTTAGGAGTCAATGCCTTAACTTATGATAAAACAGAGCTTGCTTATGACTTTTTTAAAAAGGCGGCACAAAGTTTTAAATCGCAAAGCAATAAAGATAATGCTATATTTTGGATGTGGTTGATTAAAAACAATGAAGAAGATTTAAAAACTTTATCGCAAAGTTCTTCTTTAAATATTTATAGTCTTTACGCAAAAGAACTTACTAACACACCTTTTCCAAAGATAGAAAGCCTTAATCCAAGCAAGAAAAAAAATAATTTTAATATGCAAGATCCTTTTGCTTGGCAAAAAATAAACAAACAAATTCGCGATGCTAACGCAAGTCAACTAGATGTCTTGGCAAAAGAATTTGACACACAAGAAACCTTGCCTATTTATGCTTACATATTAGAACGCAAAAATAATTTTAAAAAACATTATTTTATAATGCCTTATTATGACAATATAAAAGACTATAATAAAACAAGACAAGCTTTAATTTTGGCTATTGCCAGACAAGAAAGTCGTTTTATTCCAACTGCTATTTCAGTTTCTTATGCTTTAGGCATGATGCAATTTATGCCATTTTTAGCCAATCACATAGGGGAAAAAGAATTAAAAATTCCAAATTTCGATCAAGATTTTATGTTTAAACCTGAAATAGCATATTACTTTGGAAATTATCATCTAAATTACCTTGAATCACGTTTAAAATCTCCACTTTTTGTCGCTTATGCTTATAATGGTGGTATAGGATTTACTAACCGTATGCTTGCAAGAAATGATATGTTTAAGACGGGCAAATTTGAACCTTTCTTGTCTATGGAGCTAGTTCCTTATCAAGAAAGCCGAATTTACGGAAAAAAAGTTCTAGCTAATTATATTGTGTATCGACATCTTCTGAACGATAGTATAAAGATTTCGGATATTTTTGAAAATTTAATTCAAAACAAGGCAAATGATCTAAACAAATCTTAGCTACAAGCCTAGTCTCTTCCTTGACACTAGGAAGAGATACTTTAAAATAATCAGTATAGTTATTTTGCATTATATATTTTAAATACTCATCATCCAGTTTTTCAATATTAGCTTTTTTATTATTGATAAAAACTTCTAAATTTTGAATTTTTAATGTATTTGGAGTAAAAGACAAGGCCAATACATCATCTTTACTTATCTTGTCTAGAATTGGGTTTAAATAAGACATGGTTACAATGGCATTAATCTTATCTTGTGTGATTTTGTATTTTTGAGTAAACATTAAAGTTTGAGATTTTAAATTTGTATCCACAATCGCCTGATCTTTTAAAGAACAAGCTCCAAGCAAAAAAGCACCTAAAATTACACTATAAATTTTCATTCTTTTTCCATATTTTTTAGTATTATTGTAGCCTTTTAACCCTATTTTTTGGTTTAAAAAGATATAATTTTACAAAAAAATTAAGAGTATATTTTATGAAACAACTTATCATAGCTTTTAGCGGGCCTTCAAATTCAGGAAAAACTACACTCATCACCAAAATAGCTGATAATTTTTTGCAACAAAATTTAAAAGTTTTAATCATTAAACACGATCCTGCCGATAAAGCTCAATTTGATTTTAACGGTAAAGATAGTTTTAAATTTTTTCAAAGCGGAGCTGAAGTCATGGTTTTAAGCCCTACAAGAACAACTTTTTTTTCTCATGAAAATAGAGATATTTTAAAAGCTTTAAAATTAAGCCCTGATTTTGACATTTGTTTGGTTGAAGGATTGAAAACTCTTGATTTACCACGCATTAGCGTATTTTGCAAAGAAATTGATGAAAGTTATTTTACTTTTTCAAACGCCATCGCAAGCTATGAAAAAATTTCTCACCCTTATCTTACTTGGCTTGATTTAAACGATATACAAGCTATTTGTCAATATATACTTAAAAATGCTAAAAATTTGCAAGGAGAATTATAAAATGCAAGAAGTGATTTCTTATATACAAAAAGCTGTTTTAGAAATTTCTAACGCTTTAAAATTTCCCGATACAAGCTACAGTCAAAATCAAAATTTTACAGGCGATACCCAACTCAAATTTGATGTTTTAAGCGATGAAATCATCACAAAAACCCTAAGTCAATGTTCAAGCATTAAAGCCATCATAAGTGAAGAAAAAGACGAAATTTTAACGCTTAATAAAAAAGCAAATTTTATCGTAGCTTATGATCCTTTAGACGGTTCTAGCTTAATGGATGTTAATTTTGCTATAGGTTCTATTTTTGCCATCTATGAAGAAAAAGCAAATGCCAAAAATTTAAGAGCTGCACTTTATAGTATGTATGGAGCGCGCTTAGAACTTGTGATTTGCAAAGATCAACCAAAACTTTATCGCCTAAATGCAAATAATGAATTTATTTTTATAAAAGATCTTAAAATGAATGAAAAAGGCAAAATTAATGCTACAGGCGGAACGCAAAAATTTTGGGAAGAAAAACACGCTAAATTTGTCAAAAGTCTTTTTGATGAAGGATATCGCTTAAGATATTCTGGGGCTATGGTAAGCGATATCAATCAAATTTTATTAAAAGGGGGTGGGATTTTTAGTTATCCTGCAACACAAGATGCGCCTAATGGCAAACTTCGTGCTTTTTTTGAAGTCTTTCCTTTAGCCTTTATTATAGAAAAAGCAGGCGGAAAAACCACAAATGGAAAAAATCACTCCTTACTTGAACTTGAATTTGATAAAATCCATGCTACAACTCCTTGTTTTTTTGGCTCAGAATATGAAATTTCAAAACTTTTAAAGGTTTACAATGAGTGAGATTAGAGATGAATTTGAACTTGATATGGATAAAAAAAAAGAAATTTTACTTTCATGTCAAAACTCAAAAAATCTAAACTCTTGTTATAATTGCGATGAAATTTTTAACTGCCAAACTAGAAAAAATTATGTTGATGCAGTCTATAACAGTATGTCTAAGGGTAAAACCGAAGGCGGATTTGACTTTTAAAGGAAAAAAATGCGTTATATTACAACACCAATTTATTATGTAAATGATGTGCCTCATTTAGGTCATGCTTATACTACCATCATAGCCGATACTTTAGCAAGATTTTATCGTTTGCAAGGACATGAAACAAGATTTCTAACAGGAACAGATGAGCATGGACAAAAAATCGAAGAAGCTGCCAAACTAAGAAATTTCACTCCTCAAGAATATGCTGATAAAATCAGTTTTGAATTTAAAAAATTATGGGATGAATTTGAAATTACCTATGATATTTACGCAAGAACAACTGATACAAGGCATATTGAATTCGTTAAAGCTATGTTTTTAAAAATGTGGCAAAAAGGTGATATTTATAAAGATGAATACGAAGGACACTATTGTATTTCTTGTGAAAGCTTTTTTACTCAAAGTCAGCTTATCAATGATTGTTCTTGTCCAGATTGTGGCAAACAAACTAGAATTTTAAAAGAAGAAAGCTATTTTTTCAAACTTTCAAAATATCAAGATAAAATTTTACAATGGTATGAAGAAAAAGATCCCATTCTACCAAAAAACAAAAAAAATGAACTTATAAATTTTATCCAAAGTGGCCTTAAAGATCTTTCCATTACAAGAACAAGTTTTGATTGGGGGATTAAACTGCCTCAAGAAATTAATGATGATAAACATATTATTTATGTATGGCTTGATGCACTTTTTATCTATATAAGTTCTCTTGATTTTCAAAGCAAGGGAGAAAATGCTAAATTTTGGCCCGCGCATGTGCATTTAGTAGGAAAAGATATCTTGCGTTTTCATGCCATTTATTGGCCAGCTTTTTTAATGAGCGTGGATTTGCCTTTGCCAAAATTTATAGGTGCACATGGCTGGTGGACTAAAGAAAGTGAAAAAATGAGCAAATCTAAAGGCAATGTTGTAAAACCTAAAGAAGTGGTTGATGCCTATGGAAGTGAAGCTTTTAGATATTTCTTGCTTAGAGAAGTGCCTTTTGGTAATGATGGGGATTTTAGCGAAAATATGCTGATAAATCGTATCAATGCTGAACTCAGCAATGAATTTGGAAATTTACTTAATCGCATTATAGGTATGAGTACAAAATATTCTCAAGGAAATATTTCAAAAGAAGGTGTTTTAAAATTTTACAATGCTGAATTAAATCAAGCAAAAGAACACTTAAATTTAGCAGTAGAATTTTTAGAAAACTTACAGTGTAATCGTTATTTAGAAGAACTTTTTAAAGCCTTAAGTGTGGCAAATTTAGCCATTAGCAAATACGAACCTTGGAATTTAATCAAAGAAAACAAACACGAACAAGCTAATGCTTTAGTGGCACTTTGTGCAAATATTTTAGCCAAAACAAGTCTTTTGCTAAGCCCTGCTCTACCAAAGTCTTGTCAAAAAGTAGCTTTGGCTTTAAATTTTGAAATTTCGTCTGTAAATTACGCAAAAATGATACTTGATAATGAACTTTTAGATTTTAAAGCAAATCCTTGTGAAGCTTTATTTCCAAAAGTAGAAAAAGCTCTTTTAAAACAAGAAATTAAAGAAGAAGCTAAAAAAGAAGAAAGTCCTAAAATAAAAATCGATGATTTTGCAAAAATTGAAATCAAAGTTGCTAAGGTACTTGATTGTCAAAATATAGAAGGGAGTGAAAAACTTTTAAAATTTCAACTCGAACTTGACAATAAAGAAATCCGTCAAGTACTCTCAGGCATAGCAAAATACTATAAAGCCAGTGATTTAATCGGTAAACAAGTTTGCATTATAAGTAATCTTAAAAAAGCTAAAATTTTTGGACATGAAAGCGATGGTATGATACTTTCTGCAAAAAGCGGAGATAAACTTGTTTTAATCGCCCCTGAACAACTTGTACAAAACGGTTCTTTAGTAGGCTAAAATATGCAAATTAGCAATTTAGGCGAACTTTTAAACGCAACGCTCATTCATGAAGGTAGCGTTTTAAGTGTGGAAGGTTTTGCCATAAATTTAAACGAACTTAAAGCAGGCTTTGCCTTCTTTAATAACGATAAAAAAGAAATTACCCAAGCTGTAAAAAAAGGCGCTTATGCTATAATTACAGAAAATGACATTACTATTGAAGATAAAGACATTTTTTACTTTAGAGTAGAAAATCTAGAACAAGCTCTTGTAAGATTTTTACGCTTTTTTTGTGAAGATAAAGAATGTGAATTTTTACTTTTTAAATCTTACGAACTAAGTCTTTGCAAGGCTTTTTATTTTAACATTTTAAAAGGAAATATTTTTGCTGATTTTGAAAAACTAATCAAAGCAAAAAAGGGTGAAATTTTTTGCTACTGTGAAGAAAATTACTTAAATAAACTTTGTGCTTATTCTCATAGTCTAAAAGACGCTAATTTTACCTTATTATCGCGATCTAGCTTCTTTTTTACAACTTTGATTTGTGAAAATTTATATTTTAAAAATCTTAATTTACCTTTTTTTTACGCAAATAGTTTTGCAAAAATTATTTCTTTTTTAAAAGAAAAAAATCAAAAAATAATATTTGACTTTAATAAGATTGATGATTTTAAAATTTATTTTATTGATGATAAATTTGAAATCACTCCTTTTGGTTCAAGCTCTCAAGCGTTTATTGTAAGCAACAACCAAAATACCTTTGAATTCTGGAAAGAAAAATTTAAAAACATAAAAGACTTTAAAATTGCTTCTAAAAATTCTTTATTTTGTGATTTTTCCTATAATCAACTTTCAGATTTAAGAAAATTAAAAAATTTTAAATATTGTTTAATTCTTGAAAATTATGATATTTTTGAACAAGAATTTGAAAACAAAGAAAATCAAACCCCAAGCTTATTTTAAATTCACTCCTTCATTTTCAAGCAAAAATCTTTTTATTTCAAGCCCTCCATTATATCCTCCTATGCCATTGCTTGCAATAACTCTATGACAAGGTATAAAAATAGGAATTTGATTTTTAAAATTTGCATTTCCGACAGCTCTAAAAGCTTTTGGATGATTAATTTTTTCTGCTATATCTTTATAAGTAGCTATTTTACCATAAGGAATTTTCATTAAAGCCTTATAAACCTTTGATTCAAAATCTGTGCCTTGTATCAAAACAGGAATGCTAAATTTTCTAAGCTTATGAGTAAAATATAAATCAAGTTCATATTTTGCTAAGTCAAGCAAGCTACAATTTTTTTCTGATCTTTTATTATCACACAAATCGACTCTAGTTAAAAATTTTCCATCACTATGTAAAGATAGGTAACATAAAGGCATTTTATAATAAACTTTAAACATTTTTTATCCTTCAAAGAGCTACAATTATAATAAAAAATATTTAAGGAGTAGAAAATGTCTTTTATGCAAGAATACAATAAACTTGTTGAAGAAAGAGCCGCTTTGGGTATACCACCCCTTCCTTTAAATGCAAATCAAACTAAAGAACTTTGTAAACTACTTGAAAATGAAAATAATGAAGAGCTTGCAAATCTTTTAGAAAATAGAGTAAATCCTGGTGTTGATGATGCAGCTTTAGTAAAATGTGAATTTTTAGATTCTATACTTAAAGGCAAAATCAGTGCTCCAAATATAGACAAAAAAAGAGCCTTAAGAATGCTTGGAACTATGCTAGGCGGATATAATGTTAAAGTTTTAATTGATGCCTTAAAAGATGAAAACATAGCCAAAGATTCTGCAGAAGTGTTGAAAAATATTATTTTTATTCATGATAATTTTCATACCATAGCTGAACTTAGCAAAAACAATCCACACGCTAAGGAAGTTTTACAAAGCTGGGCAAATGCGGACTGGTTTAACAAAAAAGAAAAATTACCTCAAGTGATTAAATGTATAGTTTTCAAAGTAGCAGGTGAAACAAATACCGACGATCTAAGCCCTGCAGGAGATGCTTTTACAAGAAGCGATATTCCTTTGCATGCAAATGCCATGCTAAAGGTAAGACAAGCAGGATCCTTAGAAAAAATCAAAGAGCTTAAAAAAAGCGGTCGAGAAGTAGTTTATGTAGGTGATGTTGTAGGAACAGGTTCAAGTAGAAAATCAGCAATAAATTCTATACAATGGCATTTAGGAAAAGAAATAGAAGGTGTGCCAAACAAGCATAGCGGTGGTATAGTAATGGGTTCAACTATAGCACCGATTTTCTTTAACACTGCTCAAGATAGCGGGGCTTTACCTATCATCTGTGATGTAACAAACTTAGAAATGGGCGATGAGTTTGAAATTCATCCTTATGAGGGAAAAATTATAAAAAATGACTCTACAATTGCAGAATTTACACTCAGTCCAAACACTCTCTTAGATGAAGTTAGAGCAGGAGGAAGAATCCCACTTATCATAGGTCGCGGGCTTTGTACTAAGGCTAGAGAATTTTTAGGAATGGAAAGTGAAAATATCTTTACCAAACCTGAACAACCTAAATCTTCAAGCGGTGGTTATACCTTGGCTCAAAAAATGCTAGGTCGTGCCTGTGGAGTTGAAGGCGTGCGTCCAGGTATGTATATAGAACCTATAACTTTAACTGTAGGCTCTCAAGATACCACAGGTCCTATGACTAGAGATGAAATTAAAGAACTTGCAAGCCTAGGTTTTAATGCAGACTTTGTGATGCAAAGCTTTTGCCATACAGCTGCTTATCCAAAAGTAAGCGATTCAAATTTACATAAAACCTTGCCCAATTTCATGACAAGTCGTGGTGGGGTAAGTTTAAAACCAGGTGATGGGGTTATTCACTCTTGGCTTAATCGTTTTGTATTGCCAGATACCGTAGGAACGGGTGGGGATTCTCACACACGCTTTCCTATAGGAATTTCTTTCCCTGCAGGAAGTGGACTTGTGGCTTTTGCTGCAGTTACTGGTTCTATGCCTTTAAATGTCCCTGAAAGTGTTTTAGTGCGTTTTAGCGGGGAATTACAAGCTGGAGTTACCTTAAGAGATTTGGTTAATGCTATACCTTATTATGCAATCAAACAAGGACAACTTACCGTTGAAAAGAAAAATAAGAAAAATATTTTTGCAGGAAAAATTTTAGAAATAGAAGGCTTGCCAAACTTAAAAGTCGAACAAGCTTTTGAACTTAGTGATGCAAGTGCTGAAAGATCTGCAGCTGCTTGCAGTGTGGATTTAAGCATAGAAAGTGTAAGCGAATATATCAAATCCAATATTTCTTTAATTGAAGCTATGATAGAAGCAGGATATGAGAATAAAGCTACTCTTGCTAGAAGGGCTGAAAAAATGAGAGAATGGCTTAAAAACCCTACTCTTTTAAGAGCAGATAAAGATGCAAAATACGCTTATATTATAGATATTAATCTTAATGACATTAAAGAGCCAATCCTAGCTTGTCCAAATGACCCTGATGATGTGGCAACCTTAAGCGAAATTTTAGCCGATGATAAGCGTCCAAAAAATATAGATGAAGTTTTTGTAGGTTCTTGTATGACAAACATAGGACATTATAGAGCTTTAGGAGAAATTTTAAAAGATAAAGGCATACTTAAAACCAGACTTTGGGTAGTGCCTCCAACAAAAATGGATAAAGCACAACTTACTAATGAAGGTTATTACAGCATCTTTGGTGCAGCAGGTGCTAGAATAGAAGTTCCTGGTTGTTCTTTGTGTATGGGTAATCAAGCTAGAGTAAATGATGGAGCTGTAGTTTTCTCAACTTCTACAAGAAATTTTGACAACCGTATGGGAATGGGTGCTAAAGTATATTTAGGCAGCGCAGAACTTGCGGCAGTTTGTGCGATTTTGGGTAAAATTCCAAGCAAGGAAGAATACTTACAAATTGTCAGCGAAAAACTAAGTGATGAGCATAAGGCAAATATCTATAGATATTTAAATTTTAATGAGATTGAAAATTTCAAACTTGAAAATTAATTCAAATTTAATACTTATTTGGATTAAATAACAAAATTAAAATTTTCAAAGGAAAAATATTGAAGTTATTATTCACTTCCTTTTGTTGTTTTGCAAGTTTAATGGCTAGCGATGCCATTAACTGCGACAACATTAAAAATAATAAAATATTGCTAAATAAAAGTTCAAATTTAGATTATTTAAATATAGCTTCAAGCTGTAAAGAATCTTTAAAAAATCAAGATTTTACAAAAAAACTCTATGCGATTTCCAATGAAATTCGCGGAAGCAATAGCTCTTGTAATGGTGTGGCTTATTTGCCCAAATTACAACAATTTGATTTTTTATTATTAAAAATAGCTATCGATCCCATCGCTTATCAAAAAACTTTAGATACACCCGAAAATTTAGAAAAAAAATATGATATTTTAAAATCTTATTTTAGATATTGGGCATATCAAAGTATAGGAAATTTTAGACTTTACAAAGCTTTTTGGAAAGAATATAACAATGCTATAGAACCTTTAGAAAAGTATTTTGAAAGTAATTTTAATTTTGACAAAGGTAGTAATATTTACTATACTAGCAATGCCTTAAACGAATTTTTAAATTGGGCTGTTGGTGAAACAAAAATTTACAAAGACATTAGTCCTTTAGCAAAAATCATGTCAAATAAAAATTATTCGGTATCTTATATACAAGATTTTATTTTTTCAAATAATCCAAGCCAAGATGATCTTACGATAGCCTTGCAAGCAGCGCTTCTAAATCAAAGAGAAAAAGAAATTTTAGAACTTTTGATTCGTTTTGGTGCTAGAATTGACGAAGGTTATGAAAGTGCTATTTTTTACGCATTGGAAAATTATGAAAATACAAATTTTTTAATCCAAAATGGAGCAAATGTTAATCAAGCCAATGCCTTTGGTAAAACCCCGCTTTTTTATGCCATAGAGTTTAATCGTCTTGATATCATAAAACTACTTCTTGATAATGGAGCAAATGTTAATCAAAAATATATTAATAACAATGAAAAATTAGCATTAAGTGCGAACATAGGTTCAAATACGCCTTATTTTATTACATTTTGTGCTCTAGAGCACACTTCAAAAAATGTTTTAATGCATGCTGCAACCTATGGCAATGTTGAAATTTTAAAACTTCTTATTTCAAAAGGAGCAAATTTTAATGCTGTTGATGATCTTGGTTTTAATGCGCTTGACTTTGCACTATCAGCAGGTAAAAAAGAAAATGCTGATTATCTAAAAAGCTTGGGTTTAAAAGCAAATGAAAATCTATTTTACGGAGATAGTTTAGAATGAAAACCGCATTTATTACAGGAGCTAGTTCAGGTTTTGGTAGAGCTTGTGTTGAAGCTTTTATACAAGAAGGCTACAAAGTAATCGCCCTTGCTAGACGCAAAGAGCGTCTAGAAGAGCTAAAAAATGCTCATAAAGATAAGATTTACACCCTTTGCATAGATGTAAGAAATCAAAAAGAAATCTTTGGGGCTATTGAAAATTTACCTAAAGAATTTCAAGAAATTGATGTGCTTTTTAATAATGCAGGCTTGGCTTTAGGGGTAGATGAATTTGATAAATTAAACCTTGAAGATATTAACACTATGGTAGATACAAACATCAAAGGGTTTTTATATGTTGCAAAAGCTGTTATTCCTATACTTCGTAAACAAAAAAATGCTTATATTTTTAACTTAGGTTCAGTTGCGGGACGCAATCCTTATTTTGGAGGCAATGTGTATTGTGGAACCAAAGCCTTTGTAGGACAATTTTCATTGGCCTTAAGAAATGATCTTAGAGGAAGCAATATCAAAGTAACAAACATTGCTCCAGGACTTTGCAAAACTGAATTTAGTGAAGTGCGTTTTAAAGGAGATATCCAAAAAGCTGATGCAGTGTATGAAAATACGCAATTTATCAGTGCTAATGATATTGCCAAAGTAGTAATGTCTATCATTAACCTACCAAGCCATATTAATGTTAATGAAATCGAGCTTATGCCGGTAACACAAACTTGGAATGGATTTTATATAGAAAGAGATGAATGAATAAATTTTTAGTTTTATTGTTTTTACCTTTAGTTGCATTTGCAAACTCCTCAGAAGCAGCTGCAAATGCTAATTTGTTTGGAGCTTTTACGCTTATACCACCTTTAGTTGCTATTGCTTTAGCCTTTATCACAAAAGATGTTATTTTATCACTCTTTGCTGGGGTTTTAAGCGGAACTTTTCTACTTAGCCTTTCTGTAAATATTTTTAAAGCACAACATTTAGCTTTTGTAAATTATTACAATACCGCAGTAGAATCTTTTTCAAAGATTATTTCTTACATCTTAGGCTCAACTTCAGATCCAGTAAATGCAGGAATCATTTTGCAAATTCTTTGTATAGGTGGTCTTGTAGCACTTATCACAAAAATGGGTGGTGCAAAAGCTGTAGCATTAAAATTTGCCAAAAGAGCCAAATCAGCTGTATCAGCTCAAGTTAACACTTGGTTTTTAGGGCTTTTAATATTTTTTGATGATTATGCTAATTTACTGATCGTAGGTCCAATTATGCGTCCTTTGGCGGATAAATTTAAAATTTCTCGTGAAAAATTTGCCTTTATTATCGATTCTACTGCCGCTCCCGTAGCAGGAATAGCTGTAATTTCTACTTGGATAGGCTTAGAAGTTTCCTTAATTAAAACCGCTTATGAACACATAGACATTAGCGATATTAGTGCTTTTGGAATTTTTGTCGAAACCATACCTTATCGTTTTTATAATATCTTCATGCTTTTTTTTGTAGCCATGACTGCAATCATGGGACGTGAGTTTGGTTCTATGTACAAGGCTGAAGTGCGTGCAAGAACCACAGGACAAATTGCACCTCTACCTAAATCAGGCATACTAGATACTGCTGAATTAGAAGATCAGTTTTTAGCGCCAAAAGAAGGTATTAAAATTCGTGCTTTTGATGCTATTGTTCCTATTTTTACTTTAATCATTTTAGCTATATTAGGATTTTATTTTAATGGACTTAGCACTTTAGAAGGCGAAGAACTTGCAAAAGCAAGCGCCAATCCTTTGTCTTTTGAAACTTTTAGGGCTGCTTTTGGAAATGCTGATTCTTCTGTGGTGTTATTCCAAGCTGCTTTGTTTGCTGCTATTGTAGCGATTTTTATCGGGGTGCGTCGTAAAATTTTCAATCTTAAAGAAGCGGTAGAAACTTGGATATATGGCTGGAAAACCATGATTTTTACCATAGTATTGCTTTTATTTGCTTGGTCGCTTTCAAGTATAGTAAAAGATCTAGGAACTTCTTTATTTATCACTAGTTTACTTGCAGATAAATTGCCTGAGTTTATTTTGCCTGCTACTATTTTTGCTTTTGCTTCAGCCATTTCTTTTGCCATAGGAACAAGCTATGGAACTATGGGGATTTTAATGCCTTTGGCTGTGCCTTTAGCTCATGAAATCGCCAAAATCAATGGTATGGATGCAAATGCTATGCATCATTATATGGTTATTAATATAAGCTGCGTTTTAACAGGTGCGATTTTTGGAAACCATTGCTCACCAATTTCAGATAATGTAATCCTTTCATCTATGAGCGCAAAATGCGATCATATGGAGCATGTAAGAACACAAATTCCTTATGCTTTATTTATCTGTGGTATTTCTTTAATCGCTGGATATATTCCTGTATCTTTAGGACTTAGTGTTTGGCTTGTCTTGCCTTTGAATTTCATACTTATTGCGCTTTTACTAAGACTCATCGGAAAGAAAGTTCCATGAGTCTTGAAAATTTTGGAAATTTTCTTACTTTAGATGAAAAACACTCTTTCATAAAAAAATATTTTAAAGAATTTTATACAAAGGAATTTAAACTTTTTGCCTCAAAAGATAAACATTATCGTACAAGAGCTGAACTTTCATTTTATCATGAAAATGATACGCTTTTTTATGCAATGTTTGATCCAAAAAGCAAAAAAAAGTATATTATAGAATATTTAGATTTTGCTGATGAAAAAATTTGCGCTTTTATGCCAAAACTTCTAGAATGCTTGCGTCAAGATAATAAATTAAAAGAAAAACTTTTTGGCGTGGAGTTTTTAACCACAAAGCAAGAACTTAGCGTAACTTTACTTTATCATAAAAATATAGAAGATATAAAGTCAAATTTAGAAAATTTAAGCAATATTCTTCATATCAACCTTATAGCAAGAAGTAAAGGCAAAAAACTTATTTTTAAAACAGAAAATCTAAGACAAACTTTAAATATTCAAGATAGAAAAATATTTTATGAATTTAACAACGATTGTTTTATTCAGCCTAATACTGCTATAAATGAAAAAATGATTACTTGGGTATGTGAAATTTTAAGCACTCAAAAAAGAATGGATTTACTTGAGCTTTACTGTGGATATGGAAATTTTACTTTAGCTTTAGCACCATTCTTTTTTAAAGTTTTAGCCACTGAAATTTCAAAAAGCAATATTAATTTTGCTTTAAAAAATTGCGAGCTTAACAGTGCAACAAATATCCGCTTTGCAAGACTTTCAAGCGAAGAATTAAGTCTTGCTATCAAAAAAGAAAGAGAATTTTTTCGTTTAAAAGATATTCGATTAGATGATTTTAATTTCTCTCATGTTTTAGTTGATCCACCCCGTGCAGGACTTGATAAAAGCGTAATTGACTTAATAAAAAAATATGAAAATATTATTTATATTTCTTGCAATCCTATCACTTTAAAAGAAAATTTAAAAGAATTAAGTCTAACACATAGAGTGGAAGAGTTTGCTCTTTTTGATCAATTTGCCAATACTCCACATCTTGAATGTGGAGTATTTCTTAGCAAGGTATAAAAAAATAATTCATTAATTTAGCCAGTATTACTATCGCGATACAAAGCACAAATACAAAAGGGTGGATAAAAGCACCAAGCGGGTTTTTCTTCTTTAATATAAAATGACAAAATAAAGAAAAAACAACTAAAGATAAAATTCCAAAAGCCAAAATAATTTTTATAGCAAAAAGTAAATTTAAAGGTTTAAAATGAAAACCTGCCAAAGCACCTCCGCTTAAAAAAAGCAAAAGAACCACAAAAGGCATTATTTTAACCCCGGTAGCACTAAAAAGACTTTTGTCAAAATTAGGATTTTTCTTTTTAACTACACCCAAAACAAATACATCAACAAACAAATAACCTATAAACAAAATAGCACAAAGAAGATGGATTGTTAAAGTATATGGATAAAATTCTTCCATTTTTCCCTCCTTATTAAACTTCGGAATTTGCTATATTATAACACTTTTTTCATTTTTTGAATTCACTTTAATTAATTTTTTAATCATTTAAGATAAAATACCAAAACAAAGGTTAATAATGAATGAAAAAGAAACTATCTCTTATATTATAAATACAAGTAAAAATATTGCCATATTTTCTTTAAGTCCAGATAAGACAAAAGCTTCTTATAGGGTAGCAGAATTTTTACAAAGAAAAAATTATAAAATTTTTCCTATTTATCCTAAAGAAGAGTTTGTTTTAAATGAAAAAGTTTATAGAAATTTGGATCAAATAGAAGAAAAAATCGATACACTTATACTTTTTAGAAAAGGCGAAGTGGCACTAGAAATTCTTCCTAAGCTTGTTGAAAAAAATATTAAAAACCTATGGCTTCAACTTGGTATTAGTAATGAAACAGCCAAAAAAGAATGTAAAAAATTAGATATAAATTTTATACAAAATCGTTGCATTATGTTAGAATATCCGCATTTTAAAACAAAGGAAAAATAATGTTAGAGCTTAATAAAATTTACAAAGCAAAACAACAAATTTCAGGGTTTGTAAACAAAACTCCTTTCATATACTCTTCTTTTTTAAGTGATATTTGTCAAAGTGAGATTTATCTTAAAAATGAAAATTTACAAATTACAGGTGCTTATAAAATTCGTGGAGCTTATAATAAAATAGCCAATCTTAGCGCTGAACAAAAACAACATGGAGTCATTGCCGCAAGTGCGGGAAACCATGCTCAAGGCGTGGCCATTAGTGCAAAAAAATTTGGCATTAAAGCGGTTATTGTAATGCCAGAATCCACTCCGCTCTTAAAAGTTTCTGCTACAAAAGCCTTAGGAGCAGAGGTGATACTCAAAGGGGATAATTTTGATGAATCCTATACTTTTGCAATCTCTTATGCTAAAGAAAATAATCTTAGTTTTATCCATCCTTTTGAAGATGAATTTGTAATGGCAGGACAAGGAACTTTGATGCTTGAAATGCTTGATGAAATAAGTGATCTTGATATGATTATCGCACCTGTTGGAGGTGGAGGACTTATAAGTGGTATCGCAAGTGCAGCTAAACAAATCAATCCAAACATTAAAATCATCGGCGTTGGAGCCAAAGGAGCTCCTGCAATGTATGAAAGTTTTCATGCTAAAAAAATCAAAAATGCAAAAAGCGTACGCACTATAGCCGATGGTATTGCTGTGCGTGATGCAAATCCTATTAATTTTAATATTATTTTAGAATGCGTAGATGATTTTATCCAAGTTGATGATGAAGAAATCGCTAATGCGGTATTGTTTTTACTTGAAAAACATAAAATCATAGTTGAAGGCGCAGGAGCTGCGAGTGTAGCCACCCTACTTCATCAAAAAATAAATACACAAAATCATAAAAAAATTGGCGTAGTTTTAAGCGGAGGCAATATCGATGCACAAATGCTAAATATCATCATAGAAAAAGGTTTATTTAAATCTTACAGAAAAATGCAAATTCATGTTACTTTAGTAGATAAACCTGGGGCATTATTACACCTTACAGACAGCTTAAAAATAGCCAATGCAAATATAGTAAAAATCGACTATGATAGATTTTCCACCAAGCTTGATTATGGCGATGCGATGATTTCAATTACCCTAGAAACCAAAGGCAAAGAACATCAAGAAGAAATAAGAAAAATTTTAACCCAAAAGGCGTTTAATTTCTATGAAAGTTTTTAATAACATATACGGCTTAAATAAAGCCCATTTGGCGGTGCTAAAAAGTGATTGTATTGCTTTTTAGCATCAATCTGTTCTTTGAGTTCTTTTTCACTCATTTTTCCTTCTAAAACCTTTAAAACACTTGCTACACTTAATCTAATTTGCCCTCTTAAAAAACCATTAGCTTTAAAATGAAAAATGCTAAAATCTTTATAAGCATAAGCTCTAGCAATAAAAATTTCTCTTAAAGTCGTTTTATTATCTCCTCCACTTTTGCAAAAAAACTTTAAATCCTTTTTTCCCACAAAAAAACCCAAAAGCTCATTAGCCTTATCTAAGTCAAATTTAGGATAAAAATGTACATAAGAAGCCATAAAAGGACTATAAGAAGAGTGAGAAAATATATAGCGGTATTCTCTACTTTTTACATCAAATCTTACTTCAAAATCATCTTTTACTTTTTCAATTTTTTTGATATGGATAAAAGGATGGGAAAATTTATTAAGCTGTTTTTGAAGATATTCTAAATTTACAAAATGATCTCCACACTCCACACTAGCTACAGCATAGCTTGCATGCACTCCTTTATCTGTACGAGAAGCCATCAAAAGAGGTGAAAAAATACCCAAATGTGATAAAGCCTCACTTAAAGCATCTTGAACACCTTTTTTATGAGGCTGAGTAGCAGAACCTAAAAAAGCAGAGCCATCATAAGAAAATATAATTTTTATTTTCATCAATAACGACTCAAAATCATTTTCTTAAAACAATAAGCCGAAACAAATAAACTTAAAGAAAAAATTCCAAGGCAAGCCAAAATTGGAGGTTGAGAAAAAGAACTTAAAAGTCCAAAATATATAGCAATCACTCCAAACATACCTAAATACACATAGCCTTTTTCATAACGATAAGTAACCAAACCAAAACAAAGCGCAAAAAGCGTACTAGCAAGTGGAAACAAGGCTATAGTTGCATAAATCACAAATTCTCTTGCTCTTTGTGGATTTTCGTTTAAATCATTCCAGTATTCATAAAATTTCTTTGTTTGAAGATTGTCTGTATTAAACTGAGTATTTACTACTAAAGTGTCAAATTCTCCACTAAAAATACTTTGGCCTTGCTCAAAATTATACATTTTGCCTTGATTTAAGCTAAAAGCAAAGCTATCATCTTTTCTTTGCACATGCGCTTCTTTGGCTATGATAAGTTGTTCTTTATCATCTGCTTTATGTTTAGGGCGATACATAATTATGTTTTCATACTTATCACTATCTTGTTTTTCTATAAAAATCATCCAGTCTAAAAATTTTTGTCCAAATTCTCCTGTTTTGTAGTTAAATTTCACTTGAGTGCTTTTATAGTTTACAAAGTTATCCTGAAGTTCAAATACTATAGGTATCATTACCAAAGCCACAACAAGCATAAAAGCACTAATCAAGCTTGCAATTTTAAGGAAAAATTTTGCCAAAATCATTGGTGAAAATCCCAAAGTAAAAAGCACTATGCTTTCATTTTCCTTGGAAAGCCTAAACAAAGCCAAAGTTAAAGAAATAAAAAAAGATATAGGCAAGGTAAAAATTAAAATTCTAGGCAACATAAATCCATAAAGCTTTAAAAGATCCAAAAAACTAATCTCTATACTTGAAGTAAGTTTTGCAAGTTGAATAAAAAATACCATAGATACAATAGCAAAAAGTACGAAAAATATAGATAAATTCGTACTTAAAAATTGATTTAAAACATATCTTAAACTAAGCTTCATTAGAATAATCCTAAGTTTTTATAAAATAAAACTGCCACAAAAGCGATATTTAAAAAGGGTATCATAGCAAGTTCTTGCTCTTTTATTGCTTTAATTTTAAAAAAAATAAAAAAAGGCAAAGTTAAAATAGAAGCTATAAATAATACTAAAAATCCATACTCAAAACCTAAAATTCCACCCATACAAGACATAATGATAATATCAGCATCACCCAAATTTTCTAAAATTTCATCTTTTTTTTGGAAATTCATTAGAAAAAAAACTAAACTTTTTAATAAAAAAACAAATCCTCCAAAACTAAAAGCATTTAGCAAAAAACCTCTGCTAAACTCTTTAAAAATCAAAAAATGTAAAATTTCACTTTCCCTAAAGGCGTAAAAAAAAGCAAATAAAAAAGCGCTCCAAAGTAAGATTTGTGGTACGGCTTTGAGTTTAATATCAATTAAAGAAAGCAAGAAAAGATTAAATAAAAATAGAGATAAAAATAAAAAATCATAAAAATTTTGACTTAAAGAATAAACCAAAATAAGCAAAATTATGCCTAAAATTTCATTGATTAATAAAGAAATAGGTAAATGACATTTGCAAGTTTGACATTTTGCCTTTAAAAAAACATAAGAAAAAATAGGAATAATTTCATAGTATTTTAATTTTGTATCGCAAGAAAAACAAAAAGAGCGCGAGATAAAAAAAGGTTTTTTTTCAATTATCCTACTTGCCAAACTTGCGCAAAAAGAACCCAAACAAGCCCCTAGAATTATTATGAAAAGTATCATTTTCCAAAAGTTCTTTCTCTATTTCTAAATTCTTTAATAATCCTTTTAAATTCTCTCTTGGTAAGAGATGGAAATAAAGTTTCACTAAAATAAATTTCAGCATATGAACACTGCCAAAGTAAGAAATTTGAAAGTCTTTTAGCATTTCCAACGCGAAGCATCAAATCCACATCTAAAGGTAAATCTAAATTTTGCGTTAAATTTTCTTCATTTAGCTCAAGTTTTTTTTCGATCACACGCTTAGCAGCTCTTATAATTTCATCTCTTGCACCATAACTTATAGCCAAATTAACACAAAGTGCGTCACAATGCTTTGTTTTTTCTTCAACTAAGGTAATTTTTTCTCTTACTTTATATTCCAAACGCGATAAATCACCTATAGCTCTTAAACGCACATTATTTTTTTCAAATTTTTCTAAAGCTTCATCTAAACAACGATCTAAAAGTTCAAAAATAAAATCAATTTCATCTTTAGGACGCTTCCAATTTTCCGTACTAAAAGCAAAAAGGCTTAAATTTGAAATATTTTCTTCCATGCAAACTTCCATCAATTTTTGCATAGTTTTGACTCCTTGGGAATATCCAAGTTTTGCCAAAAAACCCTTAGCCCTAGCCCAGCGCCTATTACCATCCATAACAACAGCAAGGTGTTTTAATTCATTCATTTTTCATCCTTTAAAATCAAAAAGCCTTTTGAAAACAAACAAAGGTTCAATCTTGTTTTCTTGCGATACATTAAAATCTAAATGTTCGTTTAAAAATTTTTGTACCTTGGCAAAAGGTGTAAAAACGCTAACACCTTGTGAATCTATCAAAATTTTCAAAGCTCCAAAAACACTAAAATATAAGTAAATTTCTAAATATTTTGCTCTTTTACGCATTTGAAACAAACAAGATTTATTTTCAAAGATAAAAGGAATATGATAAATATTTTCAAAACTTGCAAAAAGCATTTCTTTTAATATCTGATAACGCTCTATATCTTTACAATCTAAAAGATTTTGTATGATGAATTTTTTATAAGAAATTTTATTCTCTAAAATAGCGATTATCAAAGCCAATCCCTCTTCAAAAGGTTTGAAATTAGGACGCTTTGAAAGATGTTTAAATTGTATAACTCCACCATTTTGCATATAAAGTTCAGCTAAATATTCAGCGCCAATTTCAAGCTCTATCATGCTTTTGGTTTGAATCTTTTTGTGATTTAACAAAAGCGTATAGTGTCCATAGCCTGATTTAGCCAAAACTTTCATTTGTATAGGCAAGGTAGAATTAATCATACTCATAATTTTTCACACCATTTTACTAATTCAAATGCCAATTTTTCCTTGCTTTGTAAGGTGCTTTTATTTTCATTATTTAAAGTGATAAAATAAAGTTCATTTTGATCGCTTCCAAAATAATTTTTTTGATCAATGATATTAAGACAAATCATATCAAGTTGCTTATCTTTTAAAGATTTTTTCGCATTTTCTAAGGCATTTTGAGAATCAAATTCCATCTTAAAACCTATCTTTTTGCCTTGAAATTTGCAAGTTTTAAGCAAATCTTCATTTAAAGATAGATGCAAGTTTAAACCCTGTAAATGCTCATTTTTTTTAATTTTTCCTTTTACACTTTGAGGGATAAAATCACTCACTGCAGCCGTCATAATCAAAAAATCATGACTTAAATTTTTATCCAAAAGCTCTTTTAGATCCTTAGAACTTTCAAATTTGCAAAGCTCATAAAGAGTATCAAATTCCACAGAGCTTAAAAGTTTTACCCTAGCTCCTAAAAAATAAAAAGCATCAGCTATGGCTTTTGCCATTTTTCCACTTGAAAAATTACTCACACAACGCACATCATCAATTCTTTCTCTTGTGCCACCACCTGTGATAACTACGCTTTTATCGCACCAAAACTTTTCTTTTAAAAGTTCTCTTTTACTAATATTAAAAATATCCTTAACTTCAGCTAAGGCTCCTACGCCTTCATCTTTACAAGCTAAAACTTTACAAATAGGCTCTATAATCAAAGCTTTATTTTCTTTAAGCATCTTTAAAGAATTTTGCGTGCTAAAATGATGAAACATATTTGTATTTGCCGCAGGAGCTATGATAAGAGGTTTATTTGCTGCGATTAAGGTTTGGATAAAAAGATTATCCGCTATACCAAAAGCAAGTTTATTGATAGAATTAACACTTGCAGGGGCAAATAAAACAAGGTCTACATCCTTGCTAAAAGCTATGTGATTGTTTGAGTTTTGCCAACTTTCATTTTCCTCGCATAAAACTTCATCAACTAAGGCTTCAAAACTCATTTTGCTAGCAAATTTTAACAAACCATTAGAAAGCAAAACTTTTACCCTAAAGCTTTCTTTTTTAAACAAAGAAATAAGCTCGTAAGATTTATAAAAAGCTATACTGCCACTAATGGCTAAAAGTATGGTTTTCATTTTTGAAATTTCTTGTAATAATAATCTTTTACCATCTTATGCCCTGCTCTATTGATAAATAAAGCACCTTTTTCTACATTAACACTTACTGTGCTTCCTGCTGCTATGATTACTTCATCTTCGATTTTTACAGGTGCGATAAATTGCGTATCCGAACCTACAAAAACATTTTTTCCTATGATGGTTTTATACTTTTTTACCCCATCATAATTACATGTAATAGTCCCACAGCCTATATTGGTTCCACTATCTATCTCACAATCTCCTAAATAACTCAAATGTCCTGCTTTTACGGTATTTAACTTGGCATTTTTGCATTCTACAAAATTTCCTATATGAGTGTTTTTTAACTCACAATTTGGACGCAAATGTGCCAAAGGCCCTACATCGCTATTTTCTACGATGGAATTTTCTATCACGCTTGAACTTTTAATAATGGAGTTTATAATCTTACTTTTACCCTCTATCCTCACATTTTCATATACTTCGCATTCGCCTACAAATTCAACATCTGCGCCTATAAAAGTGCTTTGCAGTAAATGAAAAATCACACCCTGTTGCATCCAGTGTTTTTTAATTTTTTCTTGCATGAAATTTTCAGCTATGCTGAGTTCAAATTTATCATTAATCCCCATAAATTCATCTTCATCTACAAAAACCGCTTTAATCATCACATCTTTTTCTTTTGCTAGTTTTACAATGTCGGTTAAATAATACTCTTTTGCCGCATTATTATTATCAATCAAAGGTAAAAGCTCTTTTAAAAGCCTCGAGTCAATCACATAAACCCCAGCATTGCAAGTATTTATCTCTTTTTCTTGCGTATTTGCATCTTTAAATTCAACAATTTTTTCAACGCTATCGTTTTTTATCACCACTCTACCATAACTTTTAGGATCTCTTGCTTTAAAAACTGCTAGATTTAATTTTGCATTATTACCCAACAAAGCTTCCAAACTTGTTTGCTCAACCAAAGGCATATCGCCACAAAGAATCAACACTCTTTCATTTTTAGGCTCAAACCCCCTTAAAGCTCCCGCAGTTCCTGGATAATTTTGCAAGTCTTGCTCTAAAATTTGTGTTTTTGGAAAATGTTCTAAAATTTCTTTTTCAACGCGTTCTTTTTGATGCGATAAAACTACACTTACATCATCACTTAAAGCAAAAGCCTTTTTTAAAATGTGTAAAATCATACTTTTTTGACAAAGCTCTTGCAAAACCTTTGGCTTTTGTGATTTCATTCTAGTGCCTAATCCTGCCGCTAAAATCAAAATAGAAGTTTTCATTTTTTACCTTTGTTATTAAGAAGTCTAAAAGACTATTTTAGCAGTTTAAAGTTAAAATCCTAATACCCTTAAACTAGTTTTTAGTCATCAAAAGATAAAATTTAAATTTCTTTAATAAAAAACAAAAAAAAGGTTTTTAAATTTTGAAAAAAATATTATTATTTTTACTTTTAAGCATGAGCTTATTTGCTGCTGAAGCAACTATCCCTACAGTAAATTTAAGCTTAAGTGCACCCAATACACCTAATCAGCTTGTTACTACTTTAAATATAGTGATTGTTTTAACCATACTTGCGCTCGCTCCAAGTATAGTTTTTGTTATGACTTCTTTCTTGCGTCTTATTGTGGTATTTTCATTTTTGCGACAAGCTATGGGGACGCAAAGTATGCCACCTAACACTATTTTAGTAACCTTGGCTTTAATTTTAACTTTTTTTATCATGGAACCTGTAGCTACAAAATCCTATAATGAAGGTATAAAACCTTATTTGGCAGAAAAAATAGGCTATGAAGAGGCTTTTATAAAAGGAGTAAAGCCTTTTAAAGATTTTATGCTTAAAAATACTCGCGAAAAAGATTTAGCCCTTTTTTATCGCATACGCAATCTACCCAATCCCAAAACCATAGATGATGTTCCCCTTACGGTTTTAGTTCCTGCTTTTATGATTTCAGAGCTTAAAACCGCTTTTGAAATAGGGTTTTTAATCTACCTACCTTTTTTAGTCATAGATATGGTTGTAAGCTCAGTTTTAATGGCTATGGGTATGATGATGCTACCTCCTACTATGATCTCTTTACCTTTTAAACTCTTAATTTTTGTATTAGTGGATGGATGGAATTTGCTAGTGCAAAGGCTTGTGGAAAGCTTTGTAACCTAAGAAGGAAAATCCTTCTTAGAAAAAGAATTCTAAATTATTCTTTTTAAAAGTATCTTTAACATCTTTAAGATATTTTTCTCCTAAAGAATCAAAAAGCCCATCTTTTTTGCTTTCTGCAATAAATTCATCAAGCTCTTTTTTAAGTTCTGCATTACCTTTTTGCACTGCTATACCCCAAAATTCAGGATTTTCTTGAAAAGGTGCCAAAATGGCTCTAGTTGTATCTTGATGTTTTTGCCAAGTGCGATAAATCGTAAGTTGATCATAAAAAAATCCATCAGCCTTACCTTGAATCACTTCCAAAATAGCAGCATTTTCTTTATCAAATAAATTAATAGTTGCATTTTTTAAATTTTTAACCGCATATAAATGCCCTGTAGAACCACGCTTTAAAGCCAAAACTTTGCCCTTTTTATCTAAATCTTTGATATTTGTAATATCAGAGTTCAAAGGAGTTAAAATAGCCAAATTTGCCTTAGCATAAGGAATGCTAAAATCCACCACTTTCTTTCTCTCATCGGTAATTGTCATAGAAGATATGATAAGATCTATCTTGGCCGTTTTTAAAGCAGGTATCAAACCATCCCAAGCGATATTTTTTACTACAAGTTTATAGCCGTTTTTCTTTGCAAAAGCTTCTAAAAAATCCACACTAATTCCACTTGCTTTGCCTGTTTTATCGCTCATTTCAAAAGGCGGATATCCAAGCTCCATTCCTACAACCAAATCTTTTGCACTCAAATTTAAAGCAAAAAAAGAGATAAAAATCAAAATAATTTTTTTCATAATTTCCTTTCAAAATTTTTTGTAAAAAAATTATACTAATTTTATCTTATTTTGTTATTAGCAATTTGTTTCAAACTTAAAAAATTAAAACTTCTAAACCCTAGTTTGTCCTATAAGATTATTAAGTCTATCCATTATATTATTTACAAAAGAATTTATACTTTCATTACTTGCTTTCCAACCATTAGCTTTTGCTTGATGAAATTCTCTATCAAAAGAGATTCCACTGCCTACGTATATATTTTGCCATTTAACTCCTTTTTCCATTGCATAAATACCTGCATCAAGCCAACCCTCTTGTGCATAGCCTTTTAATAAACTTGCAAAATCAACTTTTCCTGTCATAATGTCATCTAAGGAAACGCTAAAAGAAGGATTTGCTTTCATTTCTAGCTCAAGTTTTGCTTCACGAACTTTTGCTTCAGGACTAAAAACAACTTGATTTGGAGATGGAAAAGGCGGATAGGATTTTAAAAAACTCATAAACAAAGCTTCTTTAAAATAGCTTCCATCTTCATTTTTTGGATAAACTGACATATCAGGATTAAAGTCACCTTCAATTGAAGGATCTTGCTCCATACTTTGTGGAGAAAAGTCAAGTTTCATAAGGTTCATATCCAAACCCATAGTAGAATATTTAATCGCTTGTGCTTCGTGAAATTGTTCCGCATTAAATATATTTTTTACAATTTTTTCATTGTCTTCATTATTAATATAATTTAATCCTTTAGGCAATTGTTCTAAATCTGCTTTGCTAAAACTTGTTTTATCATTTGGAAATGCACTTATTACTTGATTAAAGCTATTATAATAGGATTTAACAATAGAAGCCATATCAAAACTATTATAATAGTTTCCACTAGTTTCATCAGCCATACCATTTTGATTAAATCTCTCTATCTCATCCAAAGTAGATTTATGTATCTTAAAATCTTCAGGAAGTCCCGCAGCTTTATTAAAATCACTTCCCATATAACCATCTTTATCTACACTATAACCATAGGCTGTATCAGTGTTTAAATCTACTTGTTTATATTTTAGAGTATAAATAGAGTTTTTAAATTCACTAGATATATCATAATTAGGAGAACTTGTCTTACTACTTATACTAAAATTAGTATTATTGCTAGTATTTGTTGTATTAGTAGAATTTAATATTTCACTTCTTGCTAGAGTTTGTGAATTTTTACTTTCTATATCACTTAACTTGCTGGCATTTTGTTTTAAAAAAGCATTAGCAAAACTTATTTTAGAATTTTCTTTACTTTCTTTATTAGCTTTTGCTTGTGAAAGTATAGAACCATAGTTTGAGTTATCATTGATGCTAAAGATACTCATATTAATTCCTTAATTTAGATTTTTCTGCCTTCAACCTAAATATATTAAAATAATATAAGCAAGATCTGTTCCGTTTTGGGGTGGAGTTATTTTTCTAAATAAATTTTTAAAGCCCTTTTATAGTCTTCTTTAGTATCAATCCCCATGCTTGTTGTTGAAATTTCAAGCATTTTGATTTTTTTACCATTTTCTATAGCTCTTAATTGCTCTAATTTTTCCGCTCTTTCAAGCGCAGAACTTGATAAAGAACAAAACTCCCTTAAAGCTTTGACACTATAAGCGTAAATGCCTAAATGCCCTTTAAAACTTTCCTCGTAATTTTCTCTTTCATAAGGGATTTTAGCTCTTGAAAAATACAAGGCATACCCTTCTTTATCGCAAAGCACTTTAACCAGATTAGGATCCATAGCTTCTTCTTGAGTAATTTTTTTATAACAACTCGCCATAAAAGCTTTTTTATCCAAGCAAGAACTTGCAAATTCTTTAAATTTTAATAAATTTTCACATTCTATAAAAGGCTCATCAGCTTGGACATTGATAATAATCTCATCATCTTTTAAAGCTAGTTTCTTACAAGCTTCATTAATCCTATCCGTACCACTTTCATGATCTTTGCTTGTTAAAACCGCATTTAGACCATATTCTTTAGCGATACTTAAAACCTTTTCATCGTCTAAAGCTATACAAACTTCATCTACACTACTTACCCTTCTTGCAGTAGCCACAAACATAGGCACTCCACCTATATCACATAAAATTTTCTCATGAAAACGACTTGATTTTAATCTTGCAGGGATAATAATCATTTTTGCATCCAATCTAAAATTTCTTTTTTTATATTTCTGGCTTCAAATACCTTTTCATCGCTATTTTTCAAATCAAATAAAGCCAAAATTTCATCTTTAACTTGGACATTAAACTCTTTAGCTATAAATTTTAAATCTTCTTTTTCATTCTTAGAATCCCTATCATATAAAGCTTTTATCATACTTGGAGTAAATTTTGTCCATTCTGCTGTAGAAGTGATAATGCTAGGTTTTAAAGGATCAAGCATTTTAAAACAAGTTGCGGTATGCGGATCGATTAAAATCTTGCTTTGTTTGATAAATTGCATACATTCTTCATCGGTGCAAAAATCCGCCTCAAAATCTTCTTGCAAACTTTGTAATTCTTCTTTTTCAAGTTTAAAATATCTCTCATTTTTTAACAAATTCATCAGTTCTTTAGTTCTTTTATCTTTAAATTTCGCAAACAAAAGTCTTTCGATATTAGATGAAATAAGTATATCCATAGCTGGAGAAATAGTCTTCTTAAGACTTTTTTCACGCAAATCATAAACGCCCTGATTAAAAAATTCACTCAAAATATTATTCGCATTTGAAGCGATTTTGATTTTTGAAATTTTAGCTCCCATTTTTTTAGCATAAAAAGCCCCTAAAGCATTGCCAAAATTTCCACTTGGAACGATGATTTGTACTTCTTCTAAAAACTCATTAAAAAGTTTTAAACTCGCATAATAATGATAAATAATCTGAAATAAAATACGTCCAAAATTTACGGAATTTGCTGCGCAAAGCTCATAATTTAAAGCTTTAATTTCATTTTGAAAATCTTTAGAAAAAAGCAATTCTTTTAAAGTGCGTTGCGCTGCATCAAAATCCTCATCTATAGCAAAAACTTTCAAATTATCCTTATCTAAAGCTCGCATTTGCAACTCTTGAACTCCACTTGTACCACCTTTTGGATACATACAAGCTACTTTAACATTTTTTGCATTTTCAAAACTTTTTAAAGTTGCAGGCCCTGTATCGCCGCTTGTAGCACAGATAATTAAAATATTTTTATCCTTTGAAAATTCGCTTAAAAGCACGCCAAAAGGCTGTAAAGCCATATCTTTAAAAGCTCTTGTAGGCCCATGCCAAAGCTCGTTAATATAGGTTTTTTCAGAGATTTTTTGCAAAGAAATAGGTGTATTTTTATCATCAAAGCTTTCATAACTTTTCAAAGCCTTTTTAAAAAGCTCTTCTTCGCCAAAACCAAAACTTTCTATAAGCTTTAAAGCAAAATCTTTATAAGACAAATTGGCATATTTTTCTCCTTCAAAAATAGGCAAATTTAAAGGTGAGTAAAGCCCTCCTTCTGGGGCGTTTGGGTTAATCAAAGCTTCTTTAAAACTTGATACATTATTTACATTTCTACTCTCGACCAATTTCACTGTTTAAACTCCTTGATATAAGTTTTTATTTTTTCCCTTAATGAATCTTTTAATTCTATATTTAATTCTATAATTTGACATTTAAAACCAAAATCTTTAACTTTAACAAAATCCTTAAAAGTAAGCATTAGTGTATCGCAATTATGTTTTTTTAGCAAATTTTCTAATTCTTCTTTTTTAAATTCATAATGATCTTTAAAAAAATAACAAGCCCTTGCTTTGATAAAATGCTCATACAATCTAAAAGGTTTAGCAATAGCAGTTACCAAAACAGCCTTTGGATTTTCTTTTACAAAAGAATAACGCAAAAAATCCCTGCCTTCTAATGCAATAAAATCAGCTCTTTTTTCATAAAATTTTGGCAAACGATAAGCTCCACTTGGCAAGGTAAAATTAAAATAAGGTTTGATTTTGCTTTCAAGCAAAATATCAAATTTTTTAATATGAAATTTAGAAAAAGCATCATCAAGCACAACGATTTTAGCTCCCAATTCAAAGGCTTTTTCAATACCTTTTACCCTATCTTCACTCACAATCACACCTTTGATATTTTCTTCAAAAGCATACTCCATAGCTTCATCGCCACTTTGTGCTAAGGTGCATAAAATTTCATTTTGATTTTTAACAACAAACAAACCTTTAGACTTTCTTTTATAGCCTCTAAGTACTATAAAAACACCATCAAATTCCCTTGCTATAGCTTTACAAAGCGGGGTTTTTCCATTACCTCCAAAACTTAAATTACCAACGCTAATAACAGGCTTTTTAAAAACTATTTTTTTACGAAAAAAAGTATTTAAAATCGCAAAAAAAGCATAAAGCATACTTAAAGGTAAAAGTATAAAAGCAAGGCATTTTTGCCAAAAATTGGGCTTAAAAAAATAATTATCAAGCCAAAGTTCATAATTTTTTTCTTCACTCATTGTTTAAATTTCCAAAATTTCGGGCATTTTTCCCTTAAAAGCATTTTTTTGCATGCGATTTTTTAGCATAGCAATCAAAGAAGGATCCAGTGTTTTTAAAAGCTTTTCATCATTGTTTTCTAAGGCTTTTAAACCTTCATCGATTTTTGCATAAGAAAAACCTAAATCCGCCTCATCGCTTTGATTTTCCCAAAGATCCGCACTTGGAGCTTTTTTGATAAAATTTTCATGCAAATTAAGGTATTTTGCTAAGGCATAAATTTCACTTTTATAAAGCGATCCTATAGGATTAAAAGCACAAGCTAAATCTCCATAAATCGTACCATAACCCAAAAGTAATTCGCTTTTATTAGAAGTGCCTATGACTAAAGAATTTTTCAAAGCAGAATAATCATAAAGCAAACTCATTCTAATGCGAGCTGCAAAATTTCCTAACGATACTAGAGTAGTATTTTCACTTTGCTTTATAAAAGCATCTAAAATGCTTTGAATTTCTATGATTTTATATTCAAGATTTAAATCCGCACAAAGCCTTAAAGCATCTTCGAGATTGGCTTTATTTGAAATTTGAGTTGGCATTAAAAGAGCAAAAACATTCTCTTTTAAAGCTATTTTGCAAAGCGTTGCTACTAAAGCAGAATCAATCCCGCCACTAAGCCCCAAAACCACACCTTGACTTTGAGAATTTTTCACTTTTTCTTGTATAAAATCACACATTTTTTCTGTTATCTTTTGCCAATCCATAAAGCTTGCCTTTTAAAAATTTAATGTATAATTATATTTATTTAAGGCAAATTTTTCATTAAAGAGGCAAAAAATGCAAATTATCAAACAAGCTTGTGGAGCTTATGAGACAAATTGTTATATTTTATTTGGTGAGCATGGAGAAATTATCATTGATCCTGGTTTTGATGCACTAAATTTCATCAAAAAACATGTAAAAAATCCTTTGGCGATTTTAAATACTCACGGACATTACGATCATGTTTGGGATAATGAAAAAGTAAAACAAGCCTATCAAATCCCCATTTATATTCATAAAAATGATGCTTTTATGCTTGAAGATCCTTTTAATCAAGGTTTTATATCTAGCAAAGCGGATTATTTGATTGATGATGAAAATATCATTTCTATAGGCGGATTTGATTTTAAATTTCACTTTTTACCAGGACATACGCCAGGTTGCACTATGATAGAAATTGTAGGTAAAAATATCATATTTAGTGGAGATTTTTTATTTTATAGAAGCATAGGAAGATGGGATTTTCATTATTCAGATGCAAATTTAATGAAACAAAGCTTAGAAAAAGTTATGACTTACAAAGAAGATTTTAAACTTTTACCAGGACATGGACAAGAGACTACTTTAAAAGAAGAACAAGCCCATTTACCCTCTTGGCTTAGATACTTTTAAGGTATATTAAAATGGAATTAGATCAAATTTTATTATATGCTTTTATTTTTTTAAATCTTTTTGCTCTTTTTGGTTTATTTTTGGGAAATAAAAAGAAAAATCAATTTAACGATAAAAAATTTTACAAAATCTGCCCATGTAAAAAAATGGCAGAAAATGGATCTTTAAGTACGATTTGTATTTATTCAGCTGTGGGAGGATTTTTTTACAGCGTATTATCTATAGGTTTTGTAGGTTTTGGTAATTGGGCTTTAAATTTTATTTTTTTACTTGCATTATTAAGTGTTTTTTTAGGGTGGAAATTAAAGCTTGATTGAAAAATATTTTTAAGAAAAATCCATTGATTTTTCTTAATTTTTATTTAAAAGTTGTACCACCATCAACGATGAAAGTATGTCCTGTCACCCAGCTTGCCTTACTTGAACAAAGAAAAAGACATGCTCCAGCCAAATCTTCAGGCTGCCCCATGCGATTTAAAGGGCTTAAATTTATAGTAGCCTGTTTTACTTCTTCATAATTTGTAAAAGCTCTTAAAGCATCGGTTTCAATAGGCCCACCACTTACGACATTTACACGGATATTTTTTTCTCCAAGTTCAGTAGCTGCATATCTTGCCATAGCTTCTACAGCAGCTTTTGCTGTACCATGACCTGAATAATTTTCTATATACACTAAATTTCCTGTAGATGAAATAGAAATAATACTTCCACCCCCTACTTTTTCCATCCTTTTAGCTGCTTCTTGTGCACCCACAACAAAAGCATTTACAGTAGCTGTAAAGATGTTATTAATTCCCTTTGGTTTTAACTTCATAAATTTAGTATAACCACCTACAACAGCACGTCCTGAAATGATAGCATTTGAGATAAAATAATCCACTCTATCAAAATCCGCATCAATTTTTTCAAAAAGTTCTTTATAAGTTTCAGGTTCTAAAATATTAAATTCATAAGCCCTAGCTTTGATTTTATAATTTTTCTCCAAATCTTGCACCATTTTATCAGCAATTTGCGCATTAGAATTATAAGTAAAAGCTATATTTGCACCCACTTTAGCAAATTCATAAACTATAGCCTTACCTATCCCACGAGTTCCACCGCTGATTACTAAAGTTTTTCCTTGAAATTCTGTATTCATTAAAATCCTTTGATCTTATATTTTTTCATCACTTCTTCAATTTTAGCAAAATTTTCCTTACTTGGAGGACAAAGAGGAAGTCTAAACTCCAAACTTTCTATCAATCCAGCTATATACATAGCCGTTTTAATAGGAATAGGGTTGCTTTCGCAAAATAAAATTTTATTGATATTATAAAGCTCATCATTGATTTTTTTAGCTTCTTTATAATTTTCATCTAAAGCAAATTGAGTTAAAGCGCTAATCATATCGGGTAATAAATTTGAAGTTACTGAAATCACTCCCTTTCCACCATTTGAAAGTATAGGATAATTGATCGCATCTTCTCCCGAAATAAGCATCATTCTAGGTTCGTGCGCGAGCAAATCCACGCACTTATCGATATTTCCACTCGCTTCTTTTACTCCATAAATATTTTCACAATCTCTAAAAAGCTTGATAATAGTATCTGTTGAAATTTCACAACCTGTTCTTCCTGGAACATTATATAAAAGCACAGGAATATCTACACTTTGTGCAATAGCCTTATAATGCTCATAAAGTCCTTGTTGTGTAGGTTTATTATAATATGGCGCCACACTTAAAATCCCATCAGCTCCATGCTCTTTAGCAAATTTAGCTAAATCCACTGCCTCATGAGTTGCATTACTTCCCGCACCTGCTAAAACCTTAACCTTAGTTCCTTTGCAAGTCTCAACGGCTACTTCTATACAAGTTCTATGTTCTTCATGGGTTAAAGTTGCACTCTCTCCTGTTGTTCCTACTGGAACTACTGCATCGATGTCATTTTCTATTTGTCTTTTAATCAATCTTGCATAACTTTGCTCATCAACTTTTCCATTTTTAAACGGTGTAATAAGGGCCGTCATCGCCCCAATGATAATATTTTTATCCATTTGAATCCTTTCTTAGAATTACCGTAGTTGAATTTTCTTGAATAAAATATTTTTTAGCACAAGAAATCAAATCTTTTAATTCCAAATTTTGTATATCTTTCTCATAATTTAACAAAGGATTGATATCTCCTCTTGCTAGATATGAACCATAAATATTTGCCACTGCACTAGCATTGTTAAGTGAGAAAATAAAATCACTTTTAACATTATTTTTTACTCTTTGCAAATCTTTTTGAGAAATTTTACCCATTTTAAGTTTATCAATGATTTTTAAAAGCTCTTTTTCTACTTTTTCTGCATTAACATTGGGGTTACAATTACAAATAAAAATAAATAAATTTTCATCTATACAATCATTAACATAAGCATAATAATCATTGATTAAATTTAATTTATCAATCAAAATTTCACTCATTAAAGAACTTTTCCCACTTCCTAAAAGCTCAGATAAAGCATTTAAAGCAGGTATATCTTTGTGTTTGAAATTTGGAATTTTATAAGCAAGGGCTAATAGTTCAGTATCTGAGTTTTTATGCAAATATATTCTTTTTGCTCCATCTTGTTTAGGCTCTTTTGTGTGAATTTTAGGTATAGTCTTAGTATTTTTAATCTTCTCAAAATGTTTTTTTGAAAGCTCAAAAACTTCTTTACTTTCTATATCGCCACTTACAAGCAAAATCGCATTTTTAGGTTGATAGTAAATGCTGTGAAATTCTTTAATATCCTCAATACTCCAATTTTCTATATCCTTAAAAAAACCTATAGGAGTCCAATGATAAGGATGATACATAAATGCGTGATTAAAAAGTCTAAAATAAAGATATCCCAAAGGGTTATTATCTGTTCTCCATCTACGCTCTTCTAAAACCACTGCTCTTTCAGGCTGAAACTCTTCATCTTTTAAATTTAAATTCGCCATAAGTTCTGCAAAAAGCTCTAAAGCTTTATCTAAATTTTTCTTCGCACATTTAATATAATAATGAGTATAGTCAAAACCTGTGCTTGCATTATCCACACCACCAAAACCCTTAACAATCTCATCAAATTCGCCAGCTTTTAAATTTTTAGTACTTTTAAAATTTAAATGTTCTAGCATATGAGCTATGCCACTTTTTCCCATGATCTCATTTCTTGAACCCACTTTATAAAAAATATCAACGCTAATCACATTGCTATTTTTATTTACAGGCAAAGCATAAACTTCAAGCTTGTTTTTTAATTGAATTTTTTCATAAGCAATCATTTTAAATTTACCCCAACAGCTTCACTAATATGTAAAAAACCATCTTTTCTTAAAAACTCTATAAGATTTTGATTGATATTTTTTACCAAAGAAGGACCTTTAAAAATCAAAGCTGTATAAACTTGCACCAAATTAGCCCCATTTTTAATACGCTCATAAGCAATATCAGCACTATCAATCCCTCCACTTGCAATAAGCAAGGTTTTACCAAAAAGAATCTTAGCTACTTCTTTGAAAAAAATACCACTTTTTTCCGTAATCAGCCTTCCGCTAATACCACCAAAAGTACGATTATTATCTAACAAGCTATAATCAACACTGGTATTGGCTAATATAAACCCATCTGCACCTTTTTTAATGGCATTTTCACATAAATTTAAAGCATCATCTATTTTCATATCAGGAGCAATTTTTATCAAAATAGGCTTAGAAGTGATTTTTTTGGCTTCTTCAAGCAAGGTATTTAAAAAATCATCATTTTGCAACTCTCTTAAATTTTTAGTATTAGGAGATGAGATATTAACGATAAAATAATCACACAAATCCTTAAAATCTCTAAACAAAGTAAAATAATCCTCCAAGGCTTTGTCATTTGGAGTGATTTTATTTTTCCCTATATTTACCCCTAAAGGCAAAACAAAAGGATAAGTTTTTGCAAGCCTTAAAGCAATCTTTTCAGCACCTTCGTTGTTAAAACCCATAGCATTTTGTATACTTTCTTGTTTTACAAGTCTAAATAGGCGTGGCTTTTCATTGCCTTCTTGAGGTTTTGGAGTAAAAGTTCCCACTTCCAAAAAGCCAAATCCTAAAGCACTCAAAGGTCTTATCATGGTAGCATTTTTATCAAAGCCTCCTGCTAAACCCACAGGATTATTAAAATCAAGTCCAAGTAAATTTTGCCTTAAACTCTCATCATCAACTATATATTTATGCGCTAAAAAACTTAAAGCTCCTGGAAAACTAGCGCTTAAAGTCCTTAAGCTATATTCAACCAAAGCGTGTGCATGCTCAGGGCTTAACTTAAAAAGTAAAGGTTTTATCATTTCATAAGCCATTTTTAATCCTTTTTGAAATTCTAACTAAAATTAACTAAAGCTAGGCTTTGTTTTTTCTTTGCTTTTAAATTTTTGATATAAAGAACAAGTTTGTAAAAGCTCTTCATCTTTACCTATTGCCAATACTTTACCCTTATCCAATACTACTATTTTATCTGCATTTTCTATAGTGCTTAAACGATGTGCAACCACTAAAATCAATCTGTCTTGTTTTAAATTTTCTATAGTTTTAACTATGGCTTTTTCACTTTCATTATCCAAAGCTGAAGTTGCTTCATCAAAAATAAGCACATCAGGATTTTTATATAAAGCTCTAGCGATTGCTATTCTTTGTTTTTGCCCTCCACTTAAGTTCTTACCATGTTCTTTCACTTCAGCCCAAATCCCGCCCATTTCTTTAACAAATTCATAGGCATTGGCCAATTTTAAAGCTTGGACGACTTTTTCTTCTTCTAACTCTTCGCTATAAGCAATATTTGCAGCAAAGCTATCATTAAAAAGATAAATATTTTGCGTTACAAGTCCTATTTTAGCATGTAAGCTTTCTATGGTAAAAGTGCTAATATCTTCTTGATTGAGTAAAATTTTACCTTTTTGCTTTTCATAAAAATACATCAAAAGATTAATAATAGAAGATTTACCACCCCCACTTGTCCCTACAAGAGCAAGCATTTGCCCTTTAACAAAATCAAAATTTACGCCTTTTAAAACACTTTTATGCGGGTTTTCATAAGCAAATTCAACATTTTTAAAGCTAATTTTTTTAATGTTTTTTAATTCTTTGCTTCCACCTTTAATTTGAGGTTCTAAATCCAATAAATAAAAAGTTCTTTCACTTGCCGCAACAGCACCTTGAAGCTTTCCATATAAAGACGAAAGACGCTTTAAAGGAGTATATATCGCAAAAAGTGCTGAAACAAAACTGATAAAACTTCCCACACTCATAGAACCATTGATAACCTCTCTACCCCCTACAATAATCACCACAGCAACCCCAACAGAACCCATCATATCCATTAAAGGACTTGTAAGTGCATCAATACGTGCGGATTTTAGGTTTAATTTACATAAAGTATCATTATGCTTGGCAAATTTATCACTTTCTTTTTTTTCATTATCATTAGCTTTGATCAATTCAATATTTGAAAAAATTTCACCCAAATAAGAAAGTAAATCCGAATTTGTCTCTTGTATATTTCTTGCATATTTTTTAAGTTTTTTAGCAAACCACACCAAAGGGAAAATAGCTAAAGGCAAAATCACTAAAGCAAAAAAAGCCAAAGTAGGACTTTGATACAAGACTACCGAAAGCAGTCCTATAGCAGTTAAAAGCTCTCTAAAAAAATCAGGAATAATGTTTGATACTATGCTTTGAAGCGCATTAATATCATTAGTACAACGACTTACAAGCTCTCCACTTCTATAGCGTTTAAAAAAATCCATATCCAAGCGTAAAATATTTTTTAAGACCCTAGCACGCAATACTCTTAACATATCTGTTCCTATAAAAGAAACATAAAAACTTTGCAAATAAGTTCCAAGATTTTTAAAAAAATACATCAATACTAGCAAAAAAGGCACTGTATAAAGTAAAGCTTCATTTTTTTCAACGAAAATATAATTTAAAATAGGCTCTAAAGCATAAAAACTTCCAGCAGTTCCTCCGCTTGCCAAAATCATACCAAAAATAGCTATAGCAAATTGTTTCCAATATCTTTTATAAAAGGGTTTAAAGCGTATTAAAACCTCTTTTAAATTCATCTCATTATGCATTTATTTTCTCCCAAATTGTTCCATTTGGAGTATCTAAAAGAGTGATTTTTTTACTACTTAATTGTTCCCTTATTGCATCAGCTGTGTTAAAATCTTTGTTTTTCTTAGCCTCAATTCTTTCTAAAATTAACTTTTCAATTTCTTCTCGTTCTTCTTTGCTTACACCCCATTGAAAATATAAAGTTGTATCCATAAAACCAAAGCCAAAAATTTTAGCTAGCTCACTTAAAGCTTCTTTGATATTTTGTTTTAAAATTTTATTTTTGCTTTCTTTATCCAACTCTAAATTTGCATTACTTATAAAATCATCCAAAAGAGCTAAGGCTTTAGAAATATTTAAATCATCATTTAAAATCTCTAAAATTTGCTTAGCAATTTCACTTTTTATTTCAATATCATTTAAAACATCAAAATCAGAAATTTCACCTAAATCTAATCTTTTTTTAAGGCGATAAAATTTATCTAAACGTTTTTTAGTATTTTCTAAATCCGATAAAGAATAATTAAAATGAGATCTATAATGAGAACTCAAAAGATAAAATCTTAAAGCCTCGCCCATAAATTCTTTTAAAGCATCTTTTATAAAAAAACTATTATTTAAACTTTTACTCATTTTTTCGCCATCAATTTTTACAAAACCATTGTGAAGCCAAACATTTGCTAATTTTCTCTTACATCCACAACGACATTGCGCAGCTTCATTTTCATGATGAGGAAAAAGCAAATCTATCCCTCCAGCATGTATATCAAGAGTATTTTCAAAAATAGAATCAATCATAGCAACACATTCAGTATGCCAACCTGGACGCCCTTTGCCAAATTCACTTTCGTAAAAATTTTCATCAAATTTCCAAAGCACAAAATCGCTTTCATTTCTTTTTTGCACTTCATTACTTAGACGAGAGATGTTTTCTTCTAAATTGCGATTTGATAGGCTTAAATATTTTTCATCTTTACTTGTATCAAAATAAATTCCATCTTCTAGAGCATAAACAAACCCATCCTTAGCAAGCTTTTTAATCAAATCAAGCATAGCTGTTATATAATGCGTTGCACGAGGTTTAAAATCAGGATCTAATACATTTAAAACCCTCATATCCTCTTCATAACTTTTGATATAAAATTCCGTAATTTCCTCTAAAGTTTGACCACTTTGAGCCATTTTTTTCAAAATCTTATCATCAATATCTGTATAATTTCTAGCAAATTTTACCCTATTGCCCTGAGCAAGTAAAACCCTACGCAAAAGATCAAAACAAACACTACTTCTTGCATGTCCTAAATGTGCATCATCATAAACCGTAGGCCCGCATAAGTAAATACTAATATCTTTTTTATCAAGTTTTATTTTCTCTTTTGTTGCACTGTCTAATAATCTCATTAAAAAACTCCTTTAAAACTTGTAAAAATTCCTATAAAAAAACTTAAAATATAAGGTTTAATCAAAATAAGCAAGATCGTAAAAACAATCAAAGCAACTATAACTAATAAGCAAATTTTAATAGATATTAAAGCAAAAAATTTCTTAAAACCAAATTCTTTGATATTAGCTCCAAGCAAATAAAAAGCACTAATAGAGCTTGAAAGTGCTACTGCAATAACCTTTAAACTTTCATCTTTAATCAAAAATATAAAAGCCATAGAACATAAAGCACTGATAATTAAAGATTTTAACGCGATACAAGCTGCTATTTTTTGTTTAAATTTTGCATAAAGCCACAAAGAAAAAAGCTTTTGCAAACCAAAAGGTAAAAGCCCTATAAGATAAGCAATCAAAACATAAGCCGTAATCACACTATCTTCGTGAGTGAAATTTCCTCTTTCAAATAAAAGCTTTGAAATTTCCAAAGCAAACACAGAACCTACAATACTAGAAGCAATAAGCAAAATGCTTAAAAGCGCTAATGCTCTTTGCATAAATTTTAAGGCTAAATTTTCTTGACCACTTTTTAAATGTTTTAAAATTTTTGGAAAAGAAACTTGAGTTAGAGCGATAGCAAAAAGTGCAAGGGGGAGTTGGAAGACACGATTTGCATAATAAAGATAAGAAATACTCCCGCTCATTAAAAAACTAGCTATAGTTGTATCAAGCAATGAGCTAAATTGAGTCGCAGAAGAACCTAAAACTCCATGAAAAAAATTGCCATAAAAACCTTGTAATTTCGCCTTGGCTTTTTTAAATTTTATACTTAAAGCCATAGCACGGATTACAGGATTGTTTTTTAAAACAAGCAAATGTAAAATAAGCTGTGCCACCCCACTTAAAACCGTTGCATAAGAAAAATAATAAAGTGTATTTTGCGGTGCATTTTTATCCACAAAAAAAGCAGCTATAACAATACTTAAGTTGAATAATGCCGCAGAAAAAGAGGTAATGAAAAATTTTTGTCTATAATTTAAAATAGCTCCTAAAAAAGTAACTAAAAAAATAAAAAACAAATACCAAAAATTAATCGCCACTAAAGGAGCTGCTAAAGCTATAGTATCTGCGTTAAATCCAAAAGCAAAAAGCTTGGTAAAAAAAGAAGAGAAAAAACTTACCAAAAGACAAAATAAAAAAACTATAAGGCTAAATTGCATCATTACACTAACGCAAAAAGCTCCCTTTTTTTTCGCTTTTACAAAATTAGGCAAAAAGCTTTGTCCAAAAGCCCCTTCTGCAAAAATTCTTCTAAAAAAAGCAGGCATTTTTAAAGCCACAAAAAAAATATCACTATAAAGCCCTGCTCCTAAAAAAAGCGCTATTAAAACATCTCTAGCAAGCCCTAAAATTCTTGAAAATAAAATTCCTAAAGCATTGATAATAAAATTTTTAAATACTAAACTCTTCATTAAATTTTTCATAGATTTCAAAATATAAAGAGAACTATTTTAACTAAAATTGATTAAAAATTGACTATAATTACATTCTTAATTTTTTACAAGGGGAAAGTTTTGACTTTGGATGAAAAAATTATTGCCTATACAGAAAATCCAGCTCGAGAGCTTTTAAGTGTAGCTTCACGAACAAACATTAACTTAAATGAGCTTGATTTTAATTTATTGGCATTTTCTACACAATATCGTTTTGGAGATTTAGAATGGGAAAAAATCTCTGAAAAAGAATTAACTCTTTTTGATAAAGATGAAATTTTTTTAAAAAATGATCTTCAAATCAAGCAAGAATACAAAATAGAAATTTTCCATGGTATAAACCAAAGCAAAGCATCTCAAGCAGTCAAACTAGTTGCGAATAAAAATTTAACCAAAATAGTTGCTCAAATTGATTTTGCAAATTTAGACTTTCATGAAAAACTAGCACTAGAACTTTTGCAAAATATTTATAAAAAGATGTTGAAACTTAAATTTTTGATAGGTATCCGCATTTTTGATTTTAAGAAAAATTTAATGTCTTTTTGCAACCAACATAAAAATACCCCTTTAAATAAAACTATACAAATCACCGTTGCACAAGGTATTGATCCTATAGAAAGTCAAGACGAATCTCTGATCTTAACTTATAAAGAAAAAACCAAAAACTATACTATCGATGAAAAACGCTCAGGTATTATTGCTGTTGATGAAAATGAAGTTATTTTAAAACACACCAAATTTAAACAAGGTAAAGAAGGAAAAGACTTAAATTTACACACCTTAAAAGTTTTAGCCGCAAATGAAAATAAAGTTAAATTTTCTTGTTCTTCGGCTTTTAAACAAGTAGAGCAAGATGGATACACAGAATATATAGCCTTAAAAAAAGGTTATGTAGTACAAGATGGTGAAAATTTTGATATCGCCAATGAACTAGATTTTAATGGGGTAGATTTTAAAAATATAGGGATTATAAGAGCTGGACTAGACAAAAATGTCAAAATCAATATAAAATTTCTTTCAGAAGTAAAAGATGCTGTAAATTCTGGCGTTGGGATAGAATGTGAAGAATTAAATGTAGTCGGAAGCATAGGAAGCAACACTCAACTTAATGCCACTAAAATGAAAATTGAAGGCACTACACACTCTAAAGCCAAAATTCAAGCCAAACAAGCCTATATAAAAACTCATAGAGGATTTGCAGAAGCCGAAATTTTAAATATAGATTTGCTCGAAGGGGGAACAATCAAAGCCAAAGAAGTGAGAATTAAAAAAAGTTTAGGTGGAAATATACAAGCTGATAAAATCTATATAGAAAATTTAGAAAGTAATAATTCTTGTGTGTTTTTTGAAAACACTACAATAGAACGCATCAACGGGGATAACAATAAATTTCATGCCAAAATTAAAACTCTTGATAAAAATTATGATGAAGAATTTGCGATTTTAGGAGAGCAAATTTCTAAGTTAAATCATAAAATAAATAAAATAAGACAATATATTTTATCAAGCAAAAATGGAATTTTAAGCGTTGAAAAAAAGATAGCAGAACTTAAAAATCAAGGTCAAAATGTTCCCGTACAATACGAAAAAGCTCTAAAAGATTTCTCTTTACAAAATCTTGAATTAAATAAACTACAAAATGAAGAAAAAGAACTTCTTGAACGCAAAAAATCTTTACAATTAGAATTAATCAATTTACAAAAAATGCTTTTTGAAGCAACTTTTATAAATAAAAGCGGCAAATGGACTGATATGAATGAGATCAAATTTTCACTTCTAGAGCCTAAAGAAGATATTTTTTACTCTTCATTTGTTAATGAAAGTGCTAAATTTATAGGTATTAAAAAAGTCATACAAAACAACCAAGAAAGTATAGAAATACATAAAAAATTAGATTATGAAGAAAAGGATATAGCATGGTTGTCGGCATCGAAGGAATAATCACAAAAAAAGAACCTACTTTTATCATTGTTAAATGTGCTAGTGGTTTAAGCTATGGGATATTTATTTCGCTTTTTTGTTCTGCTAAAATTCAAACTCAAGAAAAGCATGAGTTTTTTATTACTCAAATCATCAAAGAAGATTCTAATAAATTTTATGGCTTTTTGGATAAAGATGAGCAAAAAATGTTTGAAATGCTTTTAAAAGTCAATGGAGTGGGTGCAAATACTGCTATGGCGGTATGCTCTAGTCTTGATGTAAATTCTTTTTACAAAGCGTTAAGTTTGGGCGATGAAAGCGTGCTTAAAAAAGTACCTGGCATAGGTCCAAAAAGTGCAAAACGCATTATAGTAGAACTTTCTGACACAAAAACCAAACTTGAAAATGTAAGCGATGATAAAAGCGAAGCCTTAACCGCGCTTCTTACTCTAGGCTTTAAACAAGAAAAAATCATAAGTGTTTTAGCAAGCGCTCAAGCAACAGGCACAAGCGAACTCATCAAAGAAGCTCTTAAAAAACTAGGATAAAGGAATAAAATGAAATTTGCAATACTTTTTGGCGGAAATTCTTATGAACATGAGATCAGTATAGTAAGTGCTGTAGTGCTTAAAAAAGTTATCAATCAAAATTTAGAATTTATTTTTTGCGATGAAGAAAGAAGATTTTATCATATCCCAAGTGAAAAAATGAATTCTAAAACTTTTAGCACCAAAGCTTATAAAAAAGAAAAAGAGCTCTTCGTTAAACAAGGAGGTTTTTTTAGCAAAGGTTTTTTAAAAGAAAATAAACTAGAGTGCGAATGCGTGATCAATCTTATCCATGGTAGAGATGGAGAAGATGGAAAAATTGCGGCTTTATTTGAGTTTTATTCTATTAAATTTATAGGACCTAGGCTTGAAGCTAGTGTATTATCTTTTAACAAAGAACTTACCAAACTTTATGCCAAAAGCGTTGGAGTAAAAACACTTGATTATACCATGCTAAGAAAAAATCAAAACTCTAAAGAAAAGCTTAGTTTTCCTTGCATTATCAAACCTGCAAGACTTGGAAGTAGTATAGGTATTAGCATAGTAAAAGATGAAAAAGATTTAGAATACGCCAAAGATGTAGGTTTTGAATTTGATAATGATCTTGTAGTAGAAGAATTTAAAAACAATATCAAAGAATACAATCTTGCAGGATGCATGATCAATGATGAGTTTGTTTTTTCTATCATAGAAGAGCCAAAGAAAAAAGAATTTTTAGACTTTGAACAAAAATATCTTAGTTTTTCAGGACACAATGAGCTTATAGAAGCAGATTTAAGCGAAGAATTAAAAGAAAAACTCAAAGATAGCTTTAAAAAGATTTACAATCCTTTGTTTAAAGGTGCTTTAATACGCTGCGATTTTTTTATACTGGATAATGAAGTATATTTAAATGAAATCAACCCAAATCCTGGTTCTTTGGCTAATTATCTTTTTAAAGATTTTAATACCACTTTAAACGCTTTAGCTGATCAAATTTCACTTGAAAAAATGATAAAAATCAACTACAACTTCCTTCACTCCATCAACGGACAAAAAGGAAAATTATAAGCTTTTAAGTCAAAATACGCTAAATTATACATAAAATTTAGCGTATTTTAGGAAGAAAAATGCTCTCTTTTAAACAAGATGAAATTTACACTGCCACCGAGGTGGTAAGAAATTTTAGCCCCATTATGGAAAAACTCAAAAAAAGCGAAAGTGGAAAAATAGTTATTTTAAAAAATAACAAATTTGAAGCTGTAATGCTTAGTATGAAAGAATTTGAACGCTTACAAAATGCCATGCAACTTTTAGAAAATATCTACAAAAATCAAAAGGCTTAAAATGGCTCAAACTCAACTTTCTTATAAAAACAAAACTTATCAAATTTCTTATGAAATTTTAGGCGATCTTTCCTTACCGCAAATACTTATCTTACACGGCTGGGGAGCCAATAAAGAACTTATGAAGCAAAGTTTTCGTCCTTTTTTAAAAGATTTTTGTCAAATTTATATGGATTTAGCAGGTTTTGGAAATTCAAGTGTGGAAGAAATTTTAAACACTCAAGATTATGCCAATATCACAGAACTTTTTTTAAAACAAAAAAAACTCAATATCTGTTTTTTCATGGGGCATTCTTTTGGCGGAAAAGTAAGCACCCTACTCGCAAAAGAAAAAGACACTCTAATCTTACTTTCAAGTGCAGGAATTTTGGCTAAAAAATCCCTAAAAGTGCGTTTTAAAATCCGTATTTTTAAAATTTTAAAACTCTTTGGTTTGGGAAAATTTTATCGCTATTTTGCTAGTAAAGATGGAGCAAATCTTAGTCCTATGATGTATGAAACCTTTAAAAAGGTTGTTGATGAGGATTTTAGTGAAATTTTTGCCAAGCAAAAGGCTAAAAGTTTGATTTTTTGGGGAAAAAGCGATGAAGCTACGCCTTTATATTGTGGCGAGAAAATGCATCAATTCTTAAAAAATAGCACTTTTTATCCTTTAGAGGGGGATCATTTTTTCTTTTTAAAACATTCTGCTTTCATAGCTCAAAAAATTAAGGAAATTTAAATGCTTATCAATACTCTTTATTTTATCAATTCTTTATTTTTTAATTTTTGTATAGCTTTTTATCTTATGAGTGCTTTACAATGGTATTCTTATAAATTTAAGCGCGTGTTTTTTCATTATCATAAACCTTTGTGGCATTTGTATTTTTTATTTATTCCTTATTTTTTATTCTTAGCTTTTCCTTTATACTCTTTGGCATATTTTGCATTGTTCCATACTCCGATTTTGTATTTTTGGAACAAAGGTATAGATAAAAAGCTTGTTTTTACAAGCAAGGTCAAATGGTTTTTTGTTTTTGTTTTTGTTTATAATGCTATTTTTGCTATCCTTGCTTTGCGTTTTTCTTTTCTTTTTAATCTTTTTAGCCTTCCTTTTGCTTTATTGAGTCTTAAAATTTATGAGTTTTTTACAAATTTATATTATAAAAAACAAGCCAAAGCCAAACTAAAAGCCAATGAAAATTTAAAAATCATACTCATTACCGCAAGTTTTGGAAAAACAAGTATTAAAAATTTTCTATACGAACTTTTAAAAGATGACTTTAAAAGCTACAAAACACCACGCTCTGTCAATACCTTGCTAGGTATAGTTGCTGATATCAATACCAATTTAAGTCAAGATACTCAAATTTACATAGCTGAAGCAGGTGCTAGACTTAAAGGCGATATTGATGAAATCACTCGTTTTTTACAACCTCACACCAGCATAGTAGGAGAGATAGGCAATGCACATTTAGAGTATTTTAAAAGTGTTGAAAATATCCGCTCAACCAAACTTGAAGCCTTAAATTCCAAAAGACTAGAAAAGGCTTTTTTACACTCTAGCACCCAAAAAGAAGAAGATAAACTCATCAGCCTTTATGATGATAAATTAAATCTTATTCATTCAAGTCTTGAAGGTTTAGAATTTAAAGTCGATATAGAAAATAAATCCTATGATTTTAAAAGTCAAATTTTAGGGGATTTTAACGCGCAAAATCTTTGTGTTTGTATACTTTGTGCTCATTATCTTGGCGTAAAGCTAGAAAAAATTCAAAAGCAAGTTTTAAATATAAACTCCGTAGAACATCGCTTGCAAGTGCTTTCAAGAGAGCCTAAATTTATCATAGATGATGGTTTTAATGGAAATTTTAAAGGTATGAGCACAAGCTATGAACTTTGTAAAAGCTATAAAGGACGCAAAGTTTTAGTAAGTCCTGGTATAGTAGAAGTAAGCGAAGAAGAAAATATAAAACTTGCTAAAATCATCAATGAGTGTTTTGATCTTGCTATCATTAGCGCACAAATCAATGCTGAAATTTTCAAAAAAGAGTTAAAAATAAAAACCATTATACTTAAAGAAAAAAGCCAGCTAGTTCAAACTCTAGCTAAAGAAACAAAAAACGGAGATTTAATACTCTTTTCAAACGATGCGCCTAGTTTTATGTGATTCGTATAAGTATTTGCAAATGTCATCATTTTCAATTTGACTTCGTGCAAATACTTCCTAAACCCTAGTTTGTCCTATAAGATTATTTAATCTATCCATTATAGATCCAACATAAGAATTTATACTTTCACTACTTGCTTTCCAACCATCAGCTTTTGCTTGATTAAACTGATTATCAAACCAAGCTCCACCATAACCTATGCTTGTATTTTGCCAAGCAACTCCTTTTTCCATTGCATATATATCTGCATCAAGCCAGCCATCTTGTGCATAACCTTTTAATAAACTTGCAAAATCTACTTTGGCTGTCATGATGTCATCGAAATCTACATTAGAGTATTTTGGAATACTTTGTTTGGCAACATTAAGATTATAATTCATTGCTTGCCGTGCAATAGTTGTATTTTTTCCTGCAACCATATAACCACCTTCTGATTTTAAAAAGCTCATAAACAAAGCTTCTTTAGAATAACTTCCATCTTCATTTTGTGGATAAACTGACATATCAGGATTAAATCCACCTTCCATTAAAGCTCCTTGTGATAAACTTTGAGTTGATATATTTAATTTTTGTGGATAAAAATCAATACCCATCATTCCCATTTGTATTGCTTGAGCTTCATGAAATTCATCATCTGTTTTAAAAACATTAGTTACTTTTGTGTTAGAATGATTAACTAGTCCTAATGCATTATAAGGATTGGATTGATCTGAAAAATCTAAACCTTTATAGCCAACAGAAATATAACCCTTGGGCATAGAATTTATATCCGCTTCAGTGAAACTTGTTTTATTGGTATCGTTAAAAGTATGATTAACAATTTGATTAAATTGATTATAGTATTGTTTTATGGTATCAGCCATATCGATATTGGTAAAATAGCGAGAAATTCCTAGCTGTTCTTTTATGTCTTGATATTGTGCTTCATTAAAGTTATATATCTCATCCAAAGTAGATTTATGTATCTTAAAATCTTCAGGAAGTCCTGCAGCTTTATTAAAATCACTTCCCATATAACCATCTTTATCTACACTATAACCATAGGCTGTATTGGTAGAAGTATTACTTATATCTGCTTGTTTATATTTTAGAGTATAAATAGAGTTTTTAAATTCACTAGATATATCATAGTTAGGAGAATTTGTCTTACTACTTATACTAAAATTAGTGTTATTGCTAGTATTTGTTGTATTAATAGAATTTAATACTTCACTTCTTGCTAGAGTTTGTAAATTTGCATTTTGAATTTCATTTAATTTACTAGCATTTTGTTTTAAAAAAGCATTAGCAAAACTTATTTTAGAATTTTCTTTACTTTCTTTATTAGCTTTTGCTTGTGAAAGTATAGAACCATAGTTTGAGTTATCATTGATACTAAAGATACTCATATTAATTCCTTGATTTAGATTTTTTTGCCTTCAACCTAAATATATTAAAATAATATAAGCAAAATCTGTTCCGTTTTGGGGTGAAAAGAAAATATTTATCACACCAAAGGTAAGGTAAAATAAAAATTCTTAGGATCGCTTTGAAAACTTAACTCTCCCTTATGAGCGTTTATAATTTCTTTAGAAAGAGACAAGCCAAGCCCATTGCCTTTAAGTTTTGTTGTTTTAAAAGCTTCAAAAACCAATTTCTCATCTTTTATTTCACAACCATTATCATACACTCTGATGCATATTTTTTCATTATCACAACTTGCTAAAATTTTAATCATAGGTTTTTCACATTCGCTTTCTTCTATCGCATCAATAGCATTATAAATCAAATTTTGTAAAACCAAACCAAGAAGAGCTTTATCAGCACAAATCGGCTTATTCAAAAAAGATATTTCAAAGTCTATTTGAGAAGTAAAATTATAAGAGTTAATGGCACTTTCACACTCTTCTTTTAACTCTAAAAGATTAAAATTTAAAGCATTGATGTGCACACCCTTAGTAAAAAGTAAAGTTGAATTTACGATACGCTCTACTCTGGCAATAGCCTTTTGGATTTCAAGAACTATATGCTTATTTTTAAGCTCACTACGAGCAAAAAGGGTTGAAGCAAGTAAAGATATAGATCCGATAGGATTTCTTATCTCATGTGCCAAATGAGCCGCTACACTACCCATGCTTGCAAGCCTTTCATTGCGTTTTTCATCGCTAATATCTGTAGCTGAAACTATAGTTTTTTCATTATGCGCTATGATTTTTACCGCATAAAACCTACCTTCAAATTCAAGCTCATCACGAATTTTATCAAGACTAATGATACTAAGTAATTTTGGATTTTTCAAGGCTTCTTGATTTTGTAAAATAATATTTTTTTCTTTATCTAAAATCCAAAGCGCACTAGGCAATACCTCTATAATCTCATCAACCATTGCACGTAAGGAATTATAGTTTTCATTTAAAGTTTTGTATTCATTTTCTATTACATAAGTTTGTTCTATAAGACTTTCTAAGCCTTTTTGTAGGGTTTCTTTTTCATTTGAGTCTAAACTTTTTAAAATACTTTCATTCATTTATCATTCCTCTAATAAAATCTTAAAATCATTCAAATCAAATAAAAGCAAATTCTGTTCGCATATTTTATCAAATTCCTTGCTAAAACCATTTTTTGAGATTATAATATAATAATTTGGTGCCAAATTTAAAGACTTTGCTTTTGATTTTAAAAGATTTAAAATATTTTTACAAATTTTTTTATTTTTAAATTTAACTTCTCCGACAAAACACAAATTTTCATCTTGATAATAAAGATCAAGTTCTAAATTCTTATCCCAGTAACTTTGCACTCCATTGATATTGAATTTTTTCTCAAGCAATTCTCTAGAAAGTTGTTCAAAACAAAAACTTTGATAAAGTTCAAATTTTTCTTTAATGCATTCTAAAACTTCTTTATAACGATTTTGCAAAATAAGCTTTTCATTGGGCTTTAAAAAATAAAAAAAGAAACGAGTAAAATGGTTGCTAAATATAATCTTATCTTGGATAACATAAGATCTTAGTTCTTTTTTGATTTTTTGTTTTTTATCTTTTATTTTTTTAGCTTCCTTACTATACTCAAGTTTTATTATACCTGTTTCTAAAAGATATTTAAGTGTAGATAAAGCTTTAAAATGCTGAATTTTTCTATTGATAGAAAAACGCTTACGATTGTTTTTAGCTAGTAAAGTAAGAGCGTAAGAACTTGTTTCATCCAAGGCGAAATAACTTTTAATTTTTAGATAATCATCAAGCAAAATTCGCTCTATATTTGTAAATACATCGTCTTCAAAATTTAAAATGTTTAATTTTTCAAAACCTTCAAACACACTATAAAAATCAAAAAGCTTACTTAAAGACAAATTCTTATGCAAATCTACAAAGTTCTTAAATTTTATATTTTTCCTTTTATAAAGCATTTTTATAGTATAATTTTAGCAAATTTTCATAAGGATTGCATTTGCAAATTTCAGATTTAAAAAAAGAATTGATCTTAAAAAAAGGTATTTTGCATTTTGACTTCACAGCAAGTGCTTTAGCTCTAAAATGTGTAGAAAAAGAAATTTCAAAAATTCTTCCAATCTATGCAAACACACATTCTGATAGCTCTTTGAATTCTTTTAAAACTCAACAAATTTACGAACAAGCAAGAAAAGATATAAAAAAAAGTTTATCACTAGATGAAAATTTTGCCCTTATAGCTTGTGGAACAGGATCAAGCAGTGCTATTAAAAAATTTCAAGAATTGATCGGCATTTACATTCCTCCTCTTGTAAAAGAAAGATATTTTACGCAAATTGATAAAAATACTTTACCTTTAGTTATCGTAGGGCCTTATGAGCATCATTCCAATGAACTTTCATTTCGAGAAGGCTTGTGCGAATGTATTAGAATTCCCTTAGATAAAAATGGAGAAATTGATTTTGATTTTCTAGAAAAAACTTTACAAAAAAATAAAAAAAGGAAAATAATCGCTAGCTTTTCTTTAGCTTCAAATGTTACTGGGATATTAAGTGATTACAAACGCATTTCTGAAATGATTCGTAAATTTAAAGGGATAGTTGCTTTTGATGCATCTAGTTTCATTCCTTATAAAAACATATCTTGTCAATACTATGATGCGTTGTTTATAAGTTCTCATAAATTAATTGGTGGTATTGGCGGTTCTGGACTTTTGGCCATCAAAAAAGATCTTTGTGGAAACAAGCCTAGCTTTGCAGCAGGTGGAACTGTGGGCTATGTTTCTCGCACTTCACAATGCTACCTTTGTAATGAAGAAGCTTTAGAAGAAGGAGGAACACCTGGAATTTTACAACTCATTCGCGCTAGCTTAGCTTTTAAAATCAAAGATTCTATAGGGGTTAAAAATATAGAAAAAAAAGAAGAAATTTTAAAAGATTATTTTTTTGAAAAACTAAAAACTATACCTAATTTAATTTTATACGCAAAGAATTTAAAAACCCGATTGCCTATTTTTGCTTTCAATATCAAAGAAATTTCTCCTTTTGATATCGCTTACGAACTTAGTAAAAAATACCACATAGAAACACGCGCTGGATGTGCTTGTGCTGGGCCTTATGGTCATGATTTGCTAGGCTTAAAAGATAATCAAAAACTTAAAACAAAACCAGGTTGGTTAAGAATAAGCTTGCATTATACGCATGAAAAAGAGGATATTGATTATTTTTTCGATGCTTTAAATAAAACTATAGTAAAATTATCGCATTAAAATATTATAGTTTTATTATTATGTATAAAAATTCTATCTTCAAAAGCCAAATCAAGTGCTTTTGAAAGAACATCTTTTTCTATATTTCTACCTGCTTGTTGCATATCTTGCCAAGTAAATTCATGGTTTACAGGCGAAACAGCTTGAGTGATAATAGGACCTTCATCAAGATTATTATTTACAAAATGTGCCGTAGCTCCAATTATTTTAACCCCTCTTTCAAAGGCTTGTTTATAAGGATTTGCTCCTATAAATGCAGGTAAAAAAGAATGGTGAATATTTATAATCTTGCCTTCAAAATGCCTAACAAAATCAGGAGATAAAATTCGCATATATTTTGCCAAAACCAAATAATCAAATTTATATTGTTCAAGACATTTTAAAATCTGATTTTCTTGCTCTTTACGATCTAAATTTTCAGCACTGATAAAATGATAAGGAATTTCAAATTTCTCAACTAAATCCTTTAAAGAGTTGTGATTTGAAATCACAGCTTTGATATTTGCTTCAAGTTCGTTACTATAATGCTTTATTAGCAAATCTCCCAAACAATGACTTTCTTTAGTAGCAAAAACAACGATATCTTTTTTTCTCTTCTCGCAAAGCTCTATCAAGGCTTCTTGTCCAAGCATAGCCTCAAGCGTTCCTATAAAAGCTTCTTTATCAAACTCACCTTCTAAAAGAGCACGAAAAAAAAACATTCCTTCACCTACAAATTCATCGTTTTTTACTATATTGATATGATATTTAAAAATAACATCAGAAATTCTATAGATTAAACCTTTTTGATCTTTGGTGCAAATTTTTAATACAGAAATCATTTAGCTAAACCTTTTATATATTCTTTTAATTCATTCTCTCTTGCTTCTTGAATCTTTAAACCAAGAATTTTACCACAAAATCCAGCATTTATGAAATCTTTTGCTAAAATTTTACTTTCAAACTTATTCTCATAAAGCCCTAATCTTTTAGCTTGCTCAATACGCTTTTTACTCCAAAGTCCAAGCCATTCCTTCAAAGGCATTTCAAAAGCAATTTTTGCTAGTTCAAAATCACTTATATCATCAAGATAAAAAGCTTGATTTGCGTATTTTAGGTATTCTTTTTTAAGTTTAGTTCTTTTAAAAAATATATCTTTTTCTAAATTAAAAAAATTCAAATACAAATACAAGAATAAAGCATCGCTTTTTACAAATTCTCTACTTTGTCTGAGTAAATTTTGGAATTCCAAACTCTTAAAAACACCCTCAAAGCCTAAAACCTGTTTCTCTAAGCCAAGTTCTTGTAAATATCTATAGCCGACATCAAGTCTAGGACTTTTAAAGAATTTATAAAGCTCCACATTGATCCTATCTTTGCTAAGATCAGTTATATCCATACTTTGCATCAATTTCAAGCTTTCACTGGTTATCTTAAAGTTAAACCTTGAGGCAAATACTACTGCTCTTAATACCCTTAAACTATCCTCTTGAAAGCTTTGTTTATCAATATGTCTTAAAAAGCCTGCTCCTAGATCTTTTAATCCTCCATAAAAATCTAAAAACTCATCGTTAAAAAGATTAATCATCATAGAATTTATGGTAAAATCTCGTCTTTTGGCGCCAAGTTTTTCATCATTGCAAATTTGAACTTCAAAACCTTTATGTCCATGGCTTATTTTGTTTTCGGTTCTAGCAAGAGCTAAATCATAATTTTTAAACTTATACACAAAAAAACTTTTTCCAAAGCCTTGTGCGCCCAATTTTTGCATAATCTTTTCAAAATCTTTAGGTTTTATATCATAAAGCTCTATATCATAGTCACAAATTTTTAAGCCTAAAAACAAATCTCTAACGCTACCTCCAACCAAATACGCTCGTTTGGTATAAGGCTTTAAAAACTCAGCAATAAACTGTAAATCAGGATTATTTTTTAAGCTTATCTTCGATATTTGCAAGCAAAAACTCTAAAAAATTTATGGTCAAGTTTAACCTATTTTCAAGATCATCTTTTTTTATACTATTTAAACCTTCAAAAAGAACTAAAATTCTCTCTCTAAGATGTTTTAAAAAAATATCCTCATTAAGCGTTTGAACCTCTGTCATAACACTAGGATTTAAAATTTCACTTTGTAAAAAAGGCTCTTCTTTTTTAAACTCTTTATTTTCCTGAGTAGAAATTTCAATATTATTTTGTACTTTTTGCTCTTCTTCAAATTTTGCCATAGAAATTTTATCTTCTAAGTCTTGCGGAGTATCAAGCTCTTCGCATACAAACTCCATAGGTGGTAATTCATCTTTTATTTCAGTTTTTCTGCTTAATTCTTGTTCTTTTAAAATTTCATTTTGTCTTCTTTGCTCTTCCATGATAGAGCTAACTTCGCTAATGGTTTTTTTAGCTAAATCTTCTAAATTCATATTTTTATCAACCACCTTTTAAATTCATTAATTTCTTCATCGCTTTTCATATTAATAAAAAAATCCAACATTTGAGTGTTTAAATCTTTATGCTTGGATCTAAAACCACTAAGACGACGAACCGCATCGATAGCGTTTTGGTTATCTGGATCTTCTTTTAAGATATTTTTATAAATTTCTAAAGCTTCGTCTTTTAACCCTTGAGCCTCATAGATAGAAGCTTCAGTGACTGTATTTTTCATCACTGTTTCCTAAAATTTTTCTTTAATTCTAGCAAAAAGCTTTTTAATTTATCTTTAAGAAAATAATATGATTTTTAATGTCTATTTTGTTTTAAACAATTTTTCTATATATTCTTTTCTTTCTTTCTCTAAGCTAGAATTTAATTCTTTTTGTTCTTTTTTAACTTGCACTTTTAAATCTTGATTTTTAAAATACACATAATCAATTCCAAAAATAACACCAATTATAATAAGCAATGGGATTAAAAATACCATATACTTTACACTTTAAGAAAATTGGTTAAATACACTACCATAGTAGCGAATATTCTCAGCATTTTCATTTTTTTCTATCGTTTCTATTGCACCACTATTGATTGCTTTTTGGATATCATCATTTAAATCTTGATAAGAAAAAACCATATTAATATTGATAATATTTGGCAATTTCTCAAGCATTTTATAAGAGTTTAATTCATCTTCTAAATTTTCACTTTCAATCACAACTATAATCTTTTCATTTTTACAAAGTTCTACAGAACAAAAAGGAATTTCAGATATAGCCTTTTTTAAATCATTTATATATTCTTCTTTTGCTAAAATCAAAACACTAGAAAGATTATTCATCAATACTCCTAAACATTATACTATCACCAAAGCCTGAAATGATAAAATCTTTATTGTTTAAAAAAATAATAAACTCACTCATCAAATTTCCATTATTAAAAGTTTTAACAGGCTTAAAATCACTTGTGCTAAAAACTTCACTAACTCCAGCTTCGTTATCACTATAAACAGCCAATTCTCCATTAGGACTTAAAGCGCAAGTATATATCAAAAAATCTTTTTGTAAAAAATTTTGCTCTTCATTTTTTACAACTCCTATACGCCTATCCGTTCCACAACTTAAAATAACATTATTTTTAAAATCTACTTGATAGATATTATCTTTATGCATTTTATCATAGTTTTTTAACATCTTCCAATTTTTCAAATCAAAAAGCTCCACTTCACCACTCTCAAAACCTGCAACCAGCATACTCTTATCTTCATTTAAAACTGCATCATTAAGACTAGAATGAGAAAAATTAAATTTTTTTATATTTTTTAAACTTTTATCAATCAATTCTATTTCAGAACCAATAGAAATCAAAAGATAAATGTTTTCATTGATAAAAAATGCTTTTATTATGCTATTTTCTTCGAGCTTTTTGATTTGTAAATTTTCCTTATAAAAACTTAAATTTTTAGCACCAAAATCACCCTCGCTAAGTATTAAAAGTGTATGTTTAAAAATATCAATGTTGTAAATTTTAGCAAAATCATCACCATAATAATTTTTAATCTTTGGCAAAGATAAAAGTTCTTTTAAACTTTTATCTTTAATGTTATATTGTAAAATTTCACCTTTATCAGTGCCTATATATAAGTTTTGCTTATCAAGCTTTAAAGCTGTTATATTAGCATTTAATTTCAGCTCATAAGCATAAGACAAAACACAAAAAAGACTCAAAATAAAAAGAATTTTTTTCATTTATTTACTTTACACCCTCATTAATCACATCAATTAAATTTGAACGACTTTTTAATTGTTCATTTTTAAATTCAGGTTTAAAGCTATTTCCCACTAAAGGTTTTGCATCGCTTTGTGGAACATGACACTGAATGCAATTAAAACGACTATCGCTAATCATATCTCCTGTGGTTTTATTGTGTCTAAAATCATAATAATGACTAGCAGGAAGTGGAGTTGCACCAGCATCTGCTGCTATAGCCTTATCATGGCAGCTTAAGCACATATTGTTATCTTTAGTTATAGGCAACAAATCTTCAATAGCATGCGGAATTAATGGTGGTGCATTTTCATAAGAACGCTCAAAACGAGTAGATTCCCCAGGCTGTAAAGTTGTGAAATTTGCCTCCACTAAATTTACTTTATTTTCATTTTCTAAACTTACTTTTCTAAGTCCAATTTGTTCTGAACTTACCCCACTATTCATTGCACAAGCGGCAAAAAATACCACTGCAGCACTTCCTAATAAAACCAATTTCTTCTTCATTATTTATTCCTTAAATCAAAAATATTAAAATTCAAAGCATCATCATTGCAAACTTCTATACATCTTGCACACCTTATACACTCTCCTGATTTCACACTAGCACTTTCTTTTCCAACCATCCACAAAACCTGTTTTTCAGGACAAATACGGATACATTCATAACATTTAGTGCATTTATCACTATCATGCTTTATTTTAAGCAAAGCAAAACGAGAAATAAAAGCATAAAAAGCCCCTAGTGGACAAAAATGTGAACAAATTGCCCTAGGGCTTAAAAAAGTATCGATACAAAAAAGTATAAAGGCTACAAAAATCCAAGAACTTGTAGCAAAAATAATCCCTCTATGTATTATTCCTATATAAGAAAAACTTTCAAACACAGGTAATGAAAATACAAAAGAAAGGACTAAAACCAAGACCAACACAAAATAGCGTAAATTTTTAGGCAAAATTAAAAATTTATTATTAAGGGTTAATTTATTTCGCACAAAAGCAGCAAAATCTGTGATTAAATTAACAGGACAAACCCAAGAGCAAAAAACCCTTCCTAAAAGCAAACCATAGATAAAAAATATAATCAAAGCTCCTATTAAAGCCATTAAATCTATACTCCAGCTTGCTAAAATGATTTGCAAAACCGCAAAAGGATCGCTTAAAGGTATGATATTAAAAAGTCTAGAAGAACTTAAATTTCCCTGCAAGATAAAATCTGTAGCTTTAAAACTAAAAAGCGCTAAAATTCCAAGCTGAACGATGCGTCTAGCAATTAAATACTTCATCACAGTTCTCCATCATTTAAATAATTGGTTGCTTTTTTAGCATTAAAATGTTTTGAAGTATCTGCATTTTTTATACGACCTTCATCTTTTTCATCCCAGCCTTTTACATAATGAGATCCTGCTTTTCCCAATACATACTCCCTTGGTAAAACACGAATGGCCGGTTTTTCAGTAATACAAGCAAGTTCACAAAGCCCACAACCTACACACACTTCATGATCCACACTAGGTAGTAAAAAAGCATGTTTGGCGGTGCGTTCATTGCGTTTAAGCTCAAGTTTTAAAGCCTTATCTATCAAAGGACAAGCTCTATAACAAGCATCACATTGAATTCCCCAGTGTGCCACACAAGAAGCACTATCAACAATAGCAATACCCATTTTCAAGGATTCTATACCCTGCTCTAAATGCTTTTTATCTAAAGCATCAGTTGGACATTCTCTAATGCAAGGAATATCCTTACAAAGATAACAAGGAATTTCTCTTGCTCTAAAAAAAGGCGTGCCATTTTTTGGACTATCTAACAAGCTAGCGAGCTTTAAAGTATTATAAGGACAGGCTTTTACACAAAGCCCACAACGAATACATTTGCTTAAAAATCTAGCTTCATCTTCAGCCCCAGGAGGACGCAAGGCATAATTATCATCGGCTTTTAAAGTCAAATTAACCAAAAATCCACCTCCTGTACATAAACATGCAGCCTTAAAGGCGCTAACGAAAAATTCTCTTCTACCTTTCATTTAATCAAAACCCTAAATTAAGCCTTATAAATTTTTACAGCACATTTTTTAAAGTCAGTTTGTTTTGAAAGCGGACAAGTCGCATCCAAAGTAACTTTATTGATATATACATTCTCATCAAACCACGGCACATACACAAGTCCTACAGGCGGTTTGTTTCTTCCACGCATATCTACTCTTGCTTTTACTTTACCACGACGAGATTCCACCCAAACCAAATCACCTTGATTTAAGCCTAATTTCTCTCCATCTTTCTCACTCATATAGCAAAGCGCTTCAGGGACAGCACGGTAAAGCTCAGGCACACGCATAGTCATAGTTCCACTATGCCAATGCTCTAAAACCCTTCCTGTTGCAAGCCAGAATGGATACTCTTTACTTGGTCTTTCAGGTGCTTTCATAAATGGCCTAAAGAAAATTTTAGCCTTATTTTTAATACTGTGCTCTTTTTCATCTTTAGGAGCTATTAAATCTCCATTTGTAAGCATTTTGTTAAAATCACCATAAAAAGCAAAATCTGAATTTGGAGCCGCTTTTTTAGCATAATAATCAAATTTAGTATTAAATCTCCACTGTGTTTCCTTGCCATTAACCACAGGCCATCTTAAACCCCTTACTTTATGATAGGTATCAAAATCCGCTAAATCATGGCCGTGTCCTAAGCCAAATTTACGATATTCTTCCCAAAGGTATTTTTGAACGAAAAAGCCATAGCCTGCAAATTCTTTTCCGTCACTGCCTTGAATTTTTCTCTCATCGCCTTTAACATCAGTATTATCAAAGCCTTTTGCGATAGCATCGTTTGGATTAAAGCTTTTTGCTTCTTTATTGGCAAATAGCACATCAAAAAGTGTATCATCTTCGCTATAACCCATAGCTTTTGCCTCTTCTAAAACACTTGGTAAGGTAAGTTTATTATCCACTTTTTGCTCTTTCCAAACTTCTTTAAGCTTAAAGCGTTTTGCAAATTCTAAAATTTGCCAAGTATCACTCATGGCAGCACCTACAGGTAAGACTTGTTGTTTCCAATGTTGAGTTCTTCTTTCAGCATTACCATAAGCACCCCATTTTTCATAAATCATAGCACTTGGTAAAATAAGATCAGCTACTTTTGCTGAAATTCCAGGATAACAATCACTTACAACAATAAAATTATCCATTTCTCTTGCTGCTGCGATCCAGTGATTTGCATTTGCAGTGTTTTGCCATGGATTATTCACTTGCACCCATGCAAATTTAATTTTTCCATCTTCTAAATCTCTCATGATATTAAGATAAGGAGAACCTGGTTTTGGATTGATAGTCTTTGCAGGAACTTTCCAAATTTTTTCAGAAATTTCTCTGTGTTTTGGATTTGCCACAACCATATCCGCAGGTAAACGATGTGAGAAAGTCCCTACTTCCCTAGCCGTTCCGCAAGCACTTGGCTGTCCTGTTAAAGAAAAGGCTCCACTACCTGGTTTAGCTTGCTTTCCTAGTAAAAAATGCACCATATAAGCTTGTTCATTTACCCAAGAACCTCTTGTATGTTGATTAAAGCCCATAGTCCAAAAACTTACGACTTTGCGATTTTTCTCTATGTAAAGATTAGCTAATTCTTGAAGTTTTTTCTTAAAATCTTCCAAAGACTCATTATCATCACCTTTGGCTACCTTTGCAGTGTATTCTAAAGTATAAGGGGCTAAACCTTTTTTAAATTCTTCAAAAGAAATTTCCCAGTTTTTATCAGCCACACCTTGATGTTTCATTTCAAATTTATCACCCGCTTTAACGCCAAGATAAGATAAAGAAGTAGCCTCTTCATCGTCTAAAGTGATTACATTTTCTTTTTCAACTGTATCTTTTTCACTTTCTTTAAATTTTGGATGATTTGGATTATTTCTCATACCATAACCAATATCAGCATAACCAGTTGCAAATACGCAGTGATCTTTGATAAATTTCGTATCCATAGCCTCTGGATGATTATAAACAATCTCTCTTGCTATGTAGTTCCAAATAGCCAAATCTGTATTTGGTTTAAAAATAATTTCAATATCAGCAATATTTGAAGTACGGTTAGAAAAAGTGCTTAGATTAACAACTTTGACCTTATCAAGATTACTTAGTTTTCTATCACTTACTCTTGACCAAAGGATTGGGTGCATTTCAGCCATATTAGCTCCCCAAGTGATAATAGTATCTGTAAGTTCTATATCATCATAACAGCCTGATGGTTCATCTACACCAAAAGTTTGCATAAAACCAACCACTGCAGAGGCCATACAATGTCTTGCATTTGGATCAATATTATTTGTTCTAAAGCCAGCTTTTGCAAGTTTTAAAGCAGCATAACCTTCTTGGATAGTGTATTGCCCACTACCAAAAATCCCTATACCTGTAACGCCGAGTTCATTGTAGGCTTTTTTAAATTGTTTTTCCATTTCATCAAAGGCTCTTTGCCAAGAAACTTGTTGAAATTTGCCTTTTTTATCAAATTCGCCTTTTTCATTCATGCGAAGTAAAGGCATAACAAGACGATCTTCACCATACATGATCTTAGCATTAAAATAACCTTTGATACAATTAAGTCCGCGATTTACAGGTGCTGCAGGATCACCTTTTGTTGCTACGATTTTGCCATCTTTTCTGGCTATCATAATTCCACAGCCAGTTCCACAAAATCTACAAACAGCCTTATCCCATTTCCAATCTTCTTCTTGCGCGCCAAGCATAGAGCTTGGAACACTAAGTCCTGCAACACTAGCAGCACTTGCAATAGCGGTATTTTTAATAAAATCCCTTCTATTCATCCTTATTCCTCCAAAATAAAAAAATCATCTTATTATAAAAAATGGAGTATAAAAATCTCTTGAAATTTTAATAAAAATAATAATTTTAAAGCTCTATTTTATAGGAGTTTTATTGTCCTTTTTATATTATTCTTACATAAAATAAATATTAAAAATAATCAACTTAAAATAATAAAAAAATGAAGATGTAAAAATTAAGCCCTAAGAATGGGCTTAATCAAAATTAATGGCAACCACAACCACCGCAGCAGCTAGAACCACCAAAAAATGCATCAAGTTTTACAATATCTGGCATTTCTGTGATTTCATTTACAAGTTCTTTATATGCCACTTTACCCTCTTTAATCACAAATACGGCACGAGCTAAAAGCCCTTCTAAAGCACCTTCATTTATCAAAACACCATATTTTTCACCAAATTCTTTTGCCACAAAATCACTTGCAACACTTAAATTTTCAATACCTTCTGTACTGCAAAATCTTCCCATAGCAAAAGGCAAGTCCATACTTACTACAATCACTTCAGCACCATTGTAACTGGCTACTTTTTTATTAAATTCTCTAGCCTCTGTAGCACAAACTGGTGTATCTAAGCTTGGAACGCTTAAAATGATTTGAGTTTTACCCGCTGCACCGATTTCAATCACGCTTAAATCTTTAGCTTTAAGATTTACCTTAGGAGCATCTGCTCCAACTTCTACCGAATTTCCTTTAAGTTTTACAGGATTTCCTTTAAAATTTACTGTACTCATTTAATTTCCTTTTTTTGATATTTTAAACATTATTACAATTAATGTTTTAGGAGTGATTATATCCTATAAACATTAATTATTTTTAATTTCACTGAAAATTATTTTACTTCTTTCCAAGTATATTTTTTCCACACTTTTTGAGCTTCCTTACTCTTAATAAAATCTACAAATTCTAAAGCTTTTTTGTTTTCTAAACCTTTTTTTGTAGGAGCTATTTCAGCTGCACGATAAATCACTGCATTTTTATCTTTGATAAATAAAGCTTTATCATCGCCTAAAGCCTTTGCCCAATGAGACCAAATGATTAAAGCATCAATATTTGGATTGTTATTCCACTCATCTACAGCAGCTTTGGAATTTTTAGCATAAATTTTTATATTTTTACGTAATTTTACCAAATTTTCTCTTTTTGCACTTTTTAAAGCCATATCTTCATAAAGTCCAACTTGTCCTGCACCATCAACCACCATAACATTTACGCCATCTTTTAAAATGTCTTCAAAATTTTTAATATTTTTTGGATTATTTGGACGCACGATAATACCCGATGGACGCACATTTAAAACGCTTAAATTTTCCAAACTTAAACTTGGAATTTTTTTAGCAAAATCATCCATCATTGAAGTATTGCCTGAAAAAATCAAATCTGCATTTTCTTTTGCTTTATCTATCCAAGCTGGAGTTGGACCTGCCGTTACAATCACCTTTTCTTTTGTTTTTTCCTCAAATTTTAAAGCAAGCTCTTTTAGCACAGGAGCAGGACCACCTGGACCATAAACTAAAATTTCAGCATTTAAAAAACTTGCTGCTACTAAACTTAAAATTAATATTTTTTTCATAAAATAAACCTTTCTTTATAATATAACTTACTTGAAAGGAAATTTTATCAATCTATAGTTAACTCTCCCTTGCAAAGCCCTGCTTCTATAAGAAAACGAGAAGGAGCGAAAGAAGTTTTTTTGTTTTTATCGTATTTAGCATAGCTTAAATAAAGTATATTTTTTGCCCTAGTTACTGCAACATAAAAAAGTCTTCTTTCTTCTTCTAAGCTTCCACCCATTCCCATAAGCTTTTGATTAGGAAAACGACCTTGTGCAAGATCGATCACAAAAACAAGATCAAATTCCAAACCCTTGCTTGCATGCACGCTAAGCAAATTAACTCCTTTGCCACTACTCATTTCGCTTGCACCTAAAGTTAGAAAATTATAATACTTGTAAATATCGCTATAATTTTTTGTAAGCTCTTTTAAAACATTGAATTTTGTTTCTATTTTTTCTAAATTTTCACTCTTTCTTAATAAATCCACCTGCCCTGCTTTATTTGTAGCTCTTTTGGTTGCAAGTTCTTCGCAAATTTCTCTATAAAAAGAATTTTCACAAATTAAATTGACTAAAGTCAAAGAATGTTTTATTTCCATAGCTTTTTTTAAAAAAAGATAGATTTTTTCCAAATTTCTAGCGCACAAATCATTGATTTTTGAAAGTCTTAAAATAGGATGTGCATCAAATTCACTCTCAAATTTAAAACGAGTTTCGCTGGCTAATTCCTCCAAATCTGCAAAAAGCCCAAGTTGATAATTTCTTTTTTGATGATTTTGCAAATTTACATTTTTATCAGGATCTAAAAAACCTTTTATTAAATTTCCATGCCCTAATTTTAAAAGTGCGTCAAAAATTTCTTTTGCTAAAACTCCACCCACACCTTTGGTATATTGAACCAAATGAATAAAAGCCATGATATCTTTAGGATTTACCACAAGCGCAAGCATGGAGCTAAAAGCTTTAACTTCCAAACTTTCAAAAAAACTTCCACTTCCCTTTCTCACACTTGCAATGCCCTGCTCCCTTAAAGCTACTTCAACCCCATCAGCACTTGAGTTGTTGCGAAAAATCACGGCAATTTCTTCCAAACTTACTCCGCTTGTAAGTATCATTTTGGCTATATTTTGATACTGATCAAATAATTCTTCAAAAGTAAGCAAAGATGGGGCTTTAAACTCATCATTTCTTGTAACAATAAGTTCTTTTGGATATAATCTTTCGTTATTTAAAATCACTTTATTAGCCAAAGCTAAAATACTTCTTGATGAACGGTAGTTTTTATTTAAAGAAAAAATTTTTGCATCTTTAAAACGATCTTTAAACCCACCTATGATATTAATATCGGCTCCATTAAAAGCATAAATACTTTGATCATAATCCCCCACGCAAAACAAACTTTTGCTATGAAAAGCCTCTATTAAGGAACTTTGCAAAGTATTTGTGTCTTGATATTCGTCCACTAAAATTTCATCAAATTCATATTTTTTTTCTTTTAAAAGCTCTTTTAGATTGATAAGCAAGTCATTAAAATCTACATAATTAAAACGCTTTTTTTCATTATCATATTCTTTTAAAATATCTTCATAAATTTCAGCATAAATACTTTGTTTTTCATAGTTTTGACAAAACCAAGTATAAAAATCTTGATTGTGTGCTTTGTTTTGAAACAAAGAATAAAGATCATATAAATAACTTGATTGATAAGGTTTTATATCACTTAAATGCCTAAAGGTTCTTTTTTCATAGACACTTTTAAGTAGAGTTTTTAACTCGCTTGCTTGCTTTAAAATTATATTTTTATCCGCATTTCTAAGTAAGGTATAAGCCGTACTATGAAAAGTTCCTGCAAGTATTTTATTAGTAATATTTTTATCAAAAAATTTCCCTAAACGCCCTATCATTTCTTTGCTGGCTTTATTTGTGAAAGTCAAAAGCATGATTTTTTGCGGTGCCACTCCCTTACTTAAAAGATAAGAAATTCTTGCAACAATAGTAGAAGTTTTTCCTGTACCTGCACTTGCAATGACGAGATTGTGTCCAAAATCAGCAGTAGCAGCAAGATATTGTTCATTATTTAATTTTGAAAGTGGCATTATTTTCCTTATAAAAGTTAAAATTATAAAAAAAAATTACTTAAAAATATAAAAATTTAAAATTACTTTATATTAGATTATAGTACAATGCTAAAATTATTTAACTTTCTGTTTTTAAGGGATAGCAAATGAATTTGAAAATTTTTTCTATTATTGTTGGCATATTAATTGCTGTTATTGTGATATTAGGTGGAACCTATTATTATCTTTTTGAATATTCAAAACCAAAGAATTACACCTTAAACACCAACACTTACACCGAGCAAAAATCGTATACCAATAACTACGATAATTCCTATTCGCCCTCGATCCAAACCAACAATAGTTCATCAGATATAAATATTAATAACAATACCATCCAAAAGCAAGAAACAAACCCATTAGATGATAATCAAAGCTTAAATAATGATACATTTAATACACCAATAAGCGAAAACAATCAAAGCTTAAATAATGACACCAACATAAGCAATAATATCAATACAAATGAAAATAAACAAATTTTAGATACGGATAAAGAAAAATTAAAACAAGAAAATAAACAAGCTAAAATAGAAGCTCTTAAAAAAGAAATCAGCAAACAACAAAAGATCTTAGAAAGAGAGAGAGCCGTAAAAAAAGAACTTCAATCAAACAAATCAAACAAAAATAAATATCTAAATACCGCTAGAGAGTATCTAAGCATAGGAAAAAACAGTCGTTTAGAACCTGAACTTAGTACAGAAAATATGAAAGTTTATATTTTAGATGGAAAATTTTTAAGCCAATACAGAATCAATCTGTTAAAAGATATGCTAAGCGTTATACAAGATAATGCAAAAGATTATTATCTAAGTATTTTTGTTAAAATGCTACCAAAAGGGGAAATGAAATTAACTATCTATAACAAAGAAATTATCTTTTCAGATATGAAAAAAGCTTATAAATATATTAGCTTAGATAGATTAAGCCCATATTTAAACAATCCAAAAGAATTAAATGAACATGTAGCACGTGAAGAAATTTTAGAAAGACTTAAACTTCAAATTAAAAAAGATGGCAAAGGAAGTGATTTTTCTAAACATATCAAAAGTTTGAAAACTGGACTTAATACAGCACAATATTTCTTCCCGTTTTGCGAAATTATAGAAATTAGCTCTATTAAATAAGCTAAAACAATAAAGGCAAATAATGTATGATAAAAATTTAGAAAAAGAGTATTATCAAATTTGCGAAGAACGCGGATATTTTGAGATCGATGGCAATAAAACCATACAAGAAAAAGATAAAAATTTCTGCATTATGATGCCTCCTCCTAATGTCACTGGAGTTTTACACATAGGACATGCTTTAACCTTTACTCTACAAGACATTATGACGCGTTACAAAAGAATGGATGGCTATAAGGTTCTTTATCAACCAGGGCTTGATCACGCAGGTATTGCTACTCAAAATGTTGTAGAAAAACAACTCCTTACTCAAGGCATTAAAAAAGAAGAACTAGGTAGAGAAAAATTTATAAAAAAAGTCTGGGAGTGGAAAGAGCAAAGCGGTGGAAAAATTTTAGACCAAATGAGAACACTAGGCATCACTCCTGCATGGAGTCGCTTGCGTTTTACTATGGATGAAGGTTTAGCCAATGCGGTAAAAAAAGCCTTTGTAGAACTTTACGATAAAAGACTTATTGTGCGTGGAAACTATATGATCAATTGGTGTACTCACGATGGCGCTTTAAGTGATATAGAAGTTGAATACAAAGAAAACAAAGGAAAACTTTATCATATTAAATACTTTTTAAAAGATAGCGATGAATTTTTAGTAGTAGCCACAACGCGCCCTGAAACTTTTTTTGGCGATACTGCAGTTATGGTGCATCCTGATGATGAACGCTATACTAAATTTGTGGGCAAAGAAGTGATTTTACCTATAAGCAAAAAAGCCATTAAAATTATAGCTGATGAACATGTAGAAAAAGAATTTGGAACAGGAGTTGTAAAAGTTACTCCCGCTCATGACATGAATGATTATGAAGTAGGACTTAGACATAATTTAGAATTTATAAGTGTTTTTGATGAAAAAGGAATTTTAAACGAACATTGTTTAGAGTTTCAAGGTTTGGAACGCTTAGAAGCAAGAGAAAGAATCGTAGCCAAACTTGAAAGTCTTGGTTTTATAGAAAAAATAGAAGAGCATAACAATCAAATAGGATATTGTTATCGTTGCAACAATATAGTTGAACCTTATATCTCCAAACAATGGTTTGTAAAAAAAGAAATCGCCCAAGAAAGTATAGAAAAAGTTGCTCTTGGAGAAAGTAAATTTTACCCAAATCACTGGACAAATAGCTTTAATGCCTGGATGAAAGATTTAAGAGATTGGTGTATTTCAAGACAACTTTGGTGGGGACATCAAATTCCTGTGTATTATTGCGAGTGCTCTCATGAATGGGCAAGCCAACATACGCCTAAAACTTGCCCAAAATGCCAAAGTCAAAATTTCAAACAAGATGAAGATGTGCTTGATACTTGGTTTTCTTCGGGGCTTTGGGCTATGAGTACTCTAGGCTGGGGAAATGAAAACTGGGGTAAAGATAAAACTTGGTCTGAAAAGGATTTAAAAGATTTTTATCCTAATTCTTTACTCATTACAGGTTTTGATATTTTATTTTTCTGGGTAGCTAGAATGATGTTTCAAAGCACTAATGCCTTACATCAACTTCCTTTTAAAGATATTTATTTACACGCTCTTGTGAAAGACGAGCAAGGTAGAAAAATGAGCAAAAGCCTTGGAAATGTTATCGACCCAAATGAAAGCATTAAAGAATATAGTGCTGATATTTTACGCTTTACTTTAGCGCTTCTTGCTATACAAGGACGCGATATTAAACTTAGTAATGATAAACTTTTACAAGTTAGAAATTTTACAAATAAAATTTATAATGCTGCAAATTATCTGCTTTTAAATGAAAGTAAATTTGAAGATTTGGAAAATATCACACTTCATTCAGAATTAGCAAAATATATCTATGCCAAATTTCAAACTTGTGTTAAAGATGTAAGAGAAAATTTAGACAATTATCGTTTTAATGATGCAGCCAATACTCTATATAAATTCTTTTGGGATGATTTTTGCGATTGGGGTATAGAGCTTAGCAAAGCAGAAAAATCGAGTGTTAAAGAACTTGGTAGTATTTTCAAAGAAGCTTTAAAGCTCTTAAATCCTTTTATGCCTTTTATCAGTGAATATTTATATCACAAACTAAGCGATACAGAACTTAAAACAAGCCCTTCTATTATGATAAGCAAATATCCAAAATTTAAAGAACAAGATAAAAACATAGAAAAAATCTTTTCTTTACTTATAGAAAGCATAGTTGGTATCCGCCGTGCTAAAAGTTTAATCGATCTTGGAAATTCTAAAATAGAAAAAGCTTATATCAAATTTAACGATAGAAAAATCAAAAATGAAATCAAAGCTTATATGAATTTTATCATGATGCTCGCAAAGTGCGAGCAAATAGAATTTAGTGAAGAAAAATTACCAAAAGCAATGTGTGATGTTAGCGAAAATTTAGAAATTTTCATTACGCTTGAAAATGTTGATTTAAGCGGTATTTTAACAAGGCTTGAAAATCAAAAAAATAAACTTGAAAAAGAAAGCTTCAAGCTTAACTCCATGCTTTCAAATGAAAAATTCATTGCTAACGCACCTAAAGAGGTGGTGGAGCAAAATAAAGAAGCTCTAGAAAATTTAAAAATTCAACTTGAAAAAATATCAGTTGAGCTTCAAAATCTAAGAGGTTAAAAATTTGATAAAAATAAAAAATTTAAAAAAATATTATGGCAAGGAACTCGTGATAAACGATGTTTCTTTGGAGATTAAAAAGGGTGAAATTTACGCTATAGTTGGTCATAGTGGAGCTGGAAAATCCACTCTTTTAAGATGTATTAATGGACTTGAGAATTATCAAAAAGGAAGCTTAAAAGTCTTTGATCAAGAAATTAAAGATTTAAGTCAAAAAAAATCAAAAGAGCTAAGAGTGCTTAGAAAAGATATAGGAATGATTTTTCAAAATTTTGCCCTAATGGAGCGCAAAAATGTATTTGAAAATGTTGCTATGCCTTTAAGAACACACTATACTCAGTGTAAATTTCATGCCAAGCTTTTTAATAAAGAATACATGAGCGAAAAAGAAATTGCCCAAAAAGTCAATTCTTTGCTTGAAATCGTAGGGCTTGATCATAAAAACAAATCCTATCCAAGAGAACTGAGTGGGGGGCAAAAACAACGCGTTGCTATTGCTAGAGCCTTAGCTTTAAACCCAAAAATTTTACTTAGTGATGAAGCTACTTCGGCTCTTGATCCAAACACTACAAAAAATATTTTAGAGCTTATATCTAAAATCAATGCTGAATTTGGGATTACTGTTGTTTTAGTAACTCACGAAATGGATGTGGTAAAAGACATAGCTCAAAAAGCTTTATTACTTGAACATGGACAAATCATAGGAAGTGGAGCAATTGATGAGCTTTTTTTAAAGCCTAATGCCAAAATGAAAGAATTTTTAGGAGAAAGTGATTTTTTGCCTAAACACGGACTTAATATCAAACTTTACTTTCCAAAAGAAGTTGCCCAAAATAGCGTCATCACTCATATGGCAAGAACTCTAAATATAGACTTTAACATAGTTTGGGGTAAAATAGAAAAACTGAATGGAAAAGCCTTGGGAAATTTAGTTATAAATATAAATGAAAAGGATAAAGACAAGGTTCTTGATTACATAGAAAAAAGTGGAGTATTATGGGAGGTGGCATCATGAATGAAGAAAACATCTCTATCATCAGTGCTTTTTTTAGTAGAATTTCTCAATTTTTTAATGAATTTTCTTGGCAGGATATTAAAGAAGTGAGTTTAAATTCTATCACAAGTTTCAGTGAAAATTATGAGAACATTTTAAAACCTGCACTTAATGAAACAATTTATATGAGTTTAATGGCTGTACTATTTGGATTTTTATTGGCTATTATTCCTGGAATTTTACTTGCTATTTGGGATAAAAACGGAATTAAAGAAAATAAAATCGCTTATAGCATTTTAGATTTTATTACAAATATACTGCGTGCCTTTCCATTTTTAATTCTTATAGTTGTTCTTTTACCACTTTCTAAAATCATAGTAGGCACCAGCATAGGTACAAATGCCGCCATAGTTCCATTAGCTATCGGAATAGCTCCTTATTTGGCAAAGATGCTTGAAAGTGCTTTTAAAGAAATAGACAAAGGAATCATAGAAGCAGCAAAAAGTTATGGCGCTAGCAATATTCAAATTATCTTCAAGGTTATCTTTAGTGAGGCTCTTCCTGCTATAATTAGCGGAATTACTCTAACTTTAATCTTTACCATTGGTTTTTCTGCTCTTGCTGGAACTGTCGGTGGTGGAGGTTTGGGAGATGTCGCTATTCGCTATGGTTATGAAAGATTTAACAAAGAAGTTATGATTCAAACTGTAGTTATTTTACTTATATTAGTTCAGTTAGTTCAAATTCTAGGTAATTTATTTTATACTTGGGCTAAAAATAGTAAAACTACATATATCATTGCCACTCTATTGATTTTACTTGGAGTTAGTATAGTTATCAATATAAACAATGATGAAAATTTCTTTTGGCAAGCAATTATTTTTATCTTATTTTTAGGAAGTTTGCTTTATAAAGGTTTCAAAAAATAAGGAGATTATATCTCCTTTTAAGATAAATATAAGTTTTTTTAAGTAAAATTTAAACAAAAAATTAAAGGAATTAAAATGATGTATCAGATGCGTTAATCTGGCTATCAACAAGTTTTTATACGCTTCTTCCTGATAGTCAGAGTGAATTTATTAAGATTAAAGCAAGCACAAAATGACTAAAAAGGAAAAAAATGAAAATCAAATCTTTATTTATAGCAAGTATTTTAACATTAAGTCTTAATGCAAATGCATTAGAAATCATCACAGTTGCAGCAACTCCTGTTCCTCATGCTGAAATCCTAGAACAAGCAAAACCTGATTTAGAAAAACAAGGCTATAAACTTGAAATCAAAGAATTTACAGATTATGTTTTGCCCAATCTAGCTGTTGATAACGGAGAAGCCGATGCAAATTTTTTCCAACATACTCCTTATTTGGAAGAATTTAATAAAAACAAAGGCACCAAACTTATCAAAGTAGCTGCCATACACATAGAACCTATGGCTGTTTACTCCAAGAAATATAAAAGTCTAGATGATATTAAAGAAGGGGTTAAAATCGCCATTCCAAATGATCCAACCAATGAAAGTAGAGCTTTAGATATTATTGCAAAAAAAGGTTTGGTAAAATTTAAAGATAAGGCTTTAAAAACACCTCTTGATATTATAAACAATCCTAAAAAAATTAAATTTGTAGAATTAAAGCCCGCACAACTTCCAAGAGCTTTAGATGATGTTGATTTTGCTGTAATTAATTCCAACTACGCTCTCTCTGCAAATCTAAATCCTGCAAAAGATAGTGTATTTATCGAAGATAAAGAAAGCCCGTATGCAAACATTCTTGTTGTAAGAGTGGGACATGAAAACGATCCAAAAATCAAAGCCTTAATCCAAGCTCTACAAAGTGATAAAATCAAACAATTTATCATAGAAAAATACAACGGATCTGTTTTACCTGCTTTTTAATTTTGTCCCTTGCCTAGGGACTTTTTTTTAAATACAAAGGAGTTTTTATGAATTTATTTAAAATTATTATACTCGCTTGCATTCTAAATTTATCTAGCCTATTTGCACAAAACATTACTATAGGAGCCACTCCAAATCCTTTTGGTAGCTTACTAGAACTAATGAAAGATGATTTTAAAAACAAAGGGTATGAGCTTAAAATAGTAGAATTTTCAGACTATATTTTGCCCAATCGTGCATTAGAGGAAAAAGAACTTGATGCAAATTTATATCAACACAAACCTTTTTTAGAAGAATACAACCTAAAAAAAGGTTCAAATTTAATTGCAACAACGCCTGTACTTATAGCTCCAGTAGGAGTTTATAGTAAAAAAATCAAAAATTTAGAAAATCTTAAAGAAGGTGCTAGAGTTGCTATACCTAATGATGCGACCAATGAAAGCAGAGCTTTAGAGCTTTTAGAGAAAGCAAAATTAATAGAGCTTAACAAAAATACTCTAAAAACCCCATTGGACATAAACAAAAATCCAAAAAAACTTAAATTTATAGAACTTAAAGCCGCACAACTTCCAAGAGCTTTAGATGATGTTGATATTGCTATAATTAATTCTAATTTCGCACTTGGAGCCGGTCTGAATCCAAGTAAAGATACTATTTTTAGGGAAGATAAAAATAGCCCTTATGTAAATTATGTTGCGGTACGCTCAGAAGATAAAAATAGCGAAAAAACCAAAGTAATTGATGAAATTTTAAGAAGCGATAAATTTAAAGCCATCATTAATAAACATTATAAAGATATATTAATCCCAGCTTTTTAGGAGTATAGCATGAATATTAAAAAAATATTTTTAAGTGTTTTATTTACAATTAGCCTTAGTTTTGGGGCAGATAAAACCATAATCATAGGTGCAACACCAACGCCTTATGCTGAAATTTTAAATTTCTCTAAACCCTTATTTCAAGAAAAAGGTTGGAAGTTAATAGTTAAGGAATTTAATGACTATAATATACCTAATATCGCTTTAAATGAGAAAGATTTAGATGCAAATTTATATCAGCATAAACCTTTTTTAGATGATTTTAATACCGTGAGCGTTGGCATATCAAAAGGGACTTATATGATTGGTGGCTGCGGAAAATAAAAGAGGGAGCTTCTGTAGGGCATAGATACAGCTGCCTTTGCGTTTTGGCGTCCTATGCCGTTAAGTGCGATATTCCGGAAGATGAGCTTTTTACGGACGCTTTTTCCCTATTGCAGTTTCTTGATGATATGTCAGATGATGAGCATAACCGTTTTACTAAGCGTGATATAATGGACGCTATGCAGTTTTATCAAGAAAATTATGTCACATATAGTCGAAGTGAAGCGGAAAGAGTATCGGCTATTCCTATGCCAGCGAATAAAAGGAATTACCAAAAACAGGCTGATCACTTAGAAGAAGCAAGGGCAATTCGTGATATTCGTATGAAAAGACAGGATAGGGATTGGAGAGAGGGAAATGGTAGACCAAAAGGCAGCGGAGAAAAGTCGAAGATTGTCGAAGAATGGCAGCGTCAGCACCCGGACGGAAAGAAAGCAGACTGCATACGGGAGACAGGATTGAGCAAGCCCACAGTTTACAAGTGGTGGAAGTAGGGCATACTTGAAATGCCGAAAGGCATATGGTATAATGCCAGTAGGCGAAAATGACAGAAGTGCTCATGTGGCACAGCAAAAAGCCCCGGAGGTCGCAACTCCGGGGCTTTTCTATTCCGTTCTGGGTGGGTGGCTTAATCCCAAGGCTGGCTACCAGTTATTCTTCTCCGTCCAACCATTTGCAGATGTAGTAGGCAACTACACTTGCCAAAACAGAGAGAAAAAATGACAGAAGTTCACTCATGCGGTTCACACCCTTTCTCTACCTGTCTGGGGGCGGTAGCGTCGTTCATTATATCACAGGGGCAGAAATGCCACAAGAAGCCATTTCCCCTTGTTTATCATCAAAGCCATAAGGAAAAGAGTGTCAAGGGCGGTCATAGACCGCAGCGTTTACCCTTGATACTCTTTTTTGTTGGCTATAATGCCGGAGGGGAAAACGGCTATTGGAGTTATTTACCCAGTGATAGGAGTGTTTATCACTGGGTATTTTTATGCCCTTTTTTGAGTGTTGATAGGAGGAAAATCACATGAAAATAATTAACTTAGGCATTCTGGCTCACGTTGACGCAGGAAAGACAACATTAACGGAAAGTTTATTGTATACCAGTGGTGCAATTGCAGAACTAGGGAGCGTAGATGAAGGCACAACAAGGACAGATACAATGAATTTGGAGCGTCAAAGGGGAATCACTATCCAGACAGCAGTGACATCTTTTCAGTGGGAGGATGTAAAAGTCAACATTATAGATACGCCAGGCCATATGGATTTTTTGGCGGAAGTATACCGTTCTTTATCCGTATTAGACGGAGCAGTATTATTAGTTTCTGCAAAGGATGGCATACAGGCACAGACCCGTATACTGTTTCATGCACTACAGATAATGAAGATTCCGACAATTTTTTTCATCAATAAAATTGACCAAGAGGGGATTGATTTGCCAATGGTATATCGGGAAATGAAAGCAAAGCTTTCTTCGGAAATTATAGTGAAGCAAAAGGTTGGGCAGCATCCCCATATAAATGTAACGGACAATGACGATATGGAACAGTGGGATGCGGTAATTATGGGAAACGATGAACTATTAGAGAAATATATGTCAGGGAAACCGTTTAAAATGTCAGAACTGGAACAGGAAGAAAACAGGAGATTCCAAAACGGAACGTTATTTCCCGTTTATCACGGAAGCGCTAAAAACAATCTGGGGATTCGGCAGCTTATAGAAGTAATTGCCAGTAAATTTTATTCATCAACGCCTGAAGGTCAATCTGAACTATGCGGGCAGGTTTTTAAGATTGAATATTCAGAGAAAAGGCGGCGTTTTGTTTATGTGCGTATATATAGCGGAACATTGCATTTGAGGGATGTTATTAGAATATCTGAAAAAGAGAAAATAAAAATCACAGAGATGTGTGTTCCGACAAACGGTGAATTATATTCATCCGATACAGCCTGCTCTGGTGATATTGTAATTTTACCAAATGATGTTTTGCAGCTAAACAGTATTTTGGGGAACGAAATACTGTTGCCGCAGAGAAAATTTATTGAAAATCCTCTCCCTATGCTCCAAACAACGATTGCAGTAAAGAAATCTGAACAGCGGGAAATATTGCTTGGGGCACTTACAGAAATTTCAGATGGCGACCCTCTTTTAAAATATTATGTGGATACTACAACGCATGAGATTATACTTTCTTTTTTGGGGAATGTGCAGATGGAAGTCATTTGTGCCATCCTTGAGGAAAAATATCATGTGGAGGCAGAAATAAAAGAGCCTACTGTTATATATATGGAAAGACCGCTTAGAAAAGCAGAATATACCATCCACATAGAAGTCCCGCCAAATCCTTTCTGGGCTTCTGTCGGGTTGTCCATAGAGCCGCTCCCTATTGGAAGCGGAGTGCAGTATGAAAGCAGAGTTTCACTTGGATATTTAAATCAATCGTTCCAAAATGCGGTTATGGAGGGGGTTCTTTATGGCTGCGAGCAGGGGCTGTATGGATGGAAAGTGACAGACTGTAAAATCTGTTTTGAATATGGATTGTATTATAGTCCTGTAAGTACCCCCGCAGACTTTCGGCTGCTTTCCCCTATCGTATTGGAGCAGGCTTTAAAAAAAGCAGGGACAGAACTATTAGAGCCATATCTCCACTTTGAAATTTATGCACCGCAGGAATATCTCTCACGGGCGTATCATGATGCTCCAAGGTATTGTGCAGATATTGTAAGTACTCAGATAAAGAATGACGAGGTCATTCTGAAAGGAGAAATCCCTGCTAGATGTATTCAAGAATACAGGAACGATTTAACTTGTTTCACAAATGGGCAGGGAGTCTGCTTGACAGAGTTAAAAGGATACCAGCCAGCTATTGGTAAATTTATTTGCCAACCCCGCCGCCCGAATAGCCGTATAGATAAGGTTCGGCATATGTTCCACAAGTTAGCTTAACAGCTTGCAAAAGTCATATAAAATGAGATTTGAAAGGATTAGAGACTAATTATGATGAAATGCGAATGGATATTGTGTCCTGTTTGTGGGAGCAAAACCCGTAATAAAATTAGGAAGGACACTGTTTTGGAGAATTATCCCCTTTATTGTCCAAAATGCAGACAAGAAAGATTGATTAAAGTTGACAACTTGAAGATAACTGTCATCAAAGAGCCAGACGCTTAAGACGCAGAGCCGATGAAATTGTGGAACAATTCACGAATCATCGGCTCTTTTTGTTTCGTATTTGAAAGAACAAACTCACCAAATAAAAAAAACGATATTCGGGTGGGTTATTTTGTTATACCCTAAATTACCCTCTGAATTTGTTTTTAAATTTGGAGGGATTTTTTTATGTCCTTTTTTCGGACAGTTATCTATCTGCTCATACGAAGCAAAATTTATCAATACATAGCATATCAGAGAACGGCAGGAAACCAGTTAAAAAAATTTCTGCCAGTGCAACGGTACTTCTCACCTTGAAAGTAGAAGTACAATCTCCATACAATAGAATTACTATTTCCTATAACCGTAAAGGTCACAGAGCCTTTGCGGTTTTTCTTTTGTCGATTTTTGTTGGAAAGTGCCGTAGGGCTGTTTCTGATATGCGGTGTCGTTCTCCGCCTCTCCATCTGGATTTTTTACATTTCAAAAATTCAGATGGGAGGTATTTATGGTGAAATATGCACCAAGAAAGGTATATATCAGAGAAAGTGGCGGCTATGTGGAATTATCCTACACGGAGTTCTGCCGTTGCAGGGAATCCGACCAGACCTTGAAGCACAGGGGGAAGTAACGGAACGGACGGACAGCCCACAAAGGAACAAATTTAAGTTCTTTAGGTGCTATTGTTTTAGTTCCTATGGCTATATATTCTAACTCCATAAAAGATAAAAGACATTCCTAATGGTGCTAAAATCGCTATACCTAATGATGCTACCAATGAAAGCAGAGCCCTTGATTTACTAGCTAAAGCAAATTTAATAGAATTTAAAAGTCAAAACACCCTTAAAACCCCTATTGACATAAGTAAAAATCCAAAAAAACTTAAATTTATAGAGCTTAAAGCCGCACAACTTCCAAGAGCCCTAAATGATACTGATTTGGCTGTTATTACCACAAACTATGCTCTTGGAGCAGGTTTAAACCCTTTAAAAGATGGTATTTTTATAGAAGATAAAGATAGTTTATATGCTATTGTTTTAGCTACAAGAAAAGGTGAAGAAACAAGTCAAAAAAGTCTTGTTATTAAAGAAATTTTAACAAGCGATAAAATTAAAAATTTTATCATAGAAAAATACAAAGGCTCTGTTATCCCTACTTTTTAACTCTATACAAAGTCTTCTAAAGGCTTTGTTAAACTTATAAAAGCTAAAATACTATTTATTGCATTATAATTCTTAGGATAAAAATGAAAATTATTTTTTTAACTTTTTTTATTGTGATAAATTATATCCAAGCAGCTAGTTTAGAAGAAATCAAAACAGCACTAGCTAAAGAATTTAGAAATAATTTCCCTAAAATTATAATTTCTCAAATTGATTTAAAAATAACATCATTGCCTAAAGATTTTGATCAATATGAATTTCTAAGAATCGCTAATGGGCGTTTTAATCAAGCACAAGGCTTTTTAAGGGCTGAATTTAAAACTCCGCAAAATATACAAAAAAATGTATTTTTTAGATATTTCATTCAAGCAAATTTAGAAGTTTTAAAAAGCGAACGCGCTATAAAAAGAGGAGATAAACTTGGAGCTTTTGACTATAAAAGCGTATTGATTGATTTTGATAAAGTTCCTTTAAATGCCTTAACCTTAGATGATGTAGATAATCTTGTAGCTAAAAGCAATATTAACAAAAACGCCATTTTAAGAGCAAATATGTTTAAAACCACAGCTTTAATACGCCGAAATGATCCTATAATCGGAGTTTTAAGTGAAGCAAATGTTGATGTTTTAATCGAACTTGTGGCTTTGCAAAGTGCAAATATGGGCGAAAGGATTCGTGCAAAAAACAAAGAAGGTAAAGTTATGCAAGGCATCGTAGTGGGTAAAAATAGGATGATTATACAATGAAGGTTTTATTAGGAATTTCTGGTTCAAGCAGTGTCAATTTAGGCTTAAAATTATTAAAAAATTTAGAAAATCAATGCGAACTTTATTGTATTTTAACTCAAGGTGCAAAACTTAGTTTCAAAGCTGAAAATGAAGCAAATTTAGAAGAAATTTGTCAAGAAAATTTTAAATACACTCATTTTTTAGATGATAAAAATTTAAGTCTAAGTGTAGCAAGTGGATCTTTTGGAATAGAAAAAACTATCATTGCTCCTTGTTCGATTTCAAGTTTAGCAAAAATTCACGCTGGTTTTGCAGACACTCTTTTAATGCGTGCTGCAGCAGTGGCCTTAAAAGAAAGAAAAAAACTCATCTTAGGCGTACGTGAAATGCCTTTTTCTACTTTAAATTTAGAACATATGTTAAAACTTAGCCAAATGGGAGTTATTATCGCACCTCCTATTATCGCAAGTTATTCTAAAGCAAACAATCTAGAACAAATGGAAAATTTTATCGTAGGTAAATGGCTAGATCTTTTAGAAATAAAACACAATTTATATGAAAAATGGCAAAATTTTTAGTTTAAATTTGTTATATTTTTAAAAAAAATTGGAGCAAAAATGACTTGTTTATATCCTGGGACTTTTGATCCTATTACCAACGGACATTTAGATGTTATCAAACGAGCTTTAAAAATTTTTGATGAAGTCATCGTTGCCATAGCAAAAAGTGAACATAAAAAACCTTGCTATGATTTAGAAAAACGCAAAGAACTAGCCCTGCTTGCAACACAAAATTTAAAAAATGTTAAAATCATTGCTTTTGATAATTTACTTGTAGATTTAGCCAAAGAATTAAAAGTTAATACTATAATCCGTGGACTTAGAGCGGTGAGTGATTTTGAATACGAATTGCAAATTGGCTATGCAAATCACGCACTTTGGGAAGATATGGAAACCATTTATCTTATGCCGAGTCTAAAACATGCTTTTATTTCAAGTTCTATTGTTCGCTCTATAGTAGCACATGGGGGCGATGTAAGTTCTCTTGTTCCAAAAGAAATTCTACCTTTTTTAAAGGATCAATCTTGTATGTAGTTTTTGAAGGTATTGACTGCGTAGGAAAAAGTACGCAAATTTCACTTTTAAAAGAAATTTACAAAGACGCCATTTTTACACTCGAACCTGGCGGAACAGAACTTGGAAAACATTTAAGAAAAATTTTACTTAATAAAACTCATCCTATTAGCAAAAGAGCTGAACTCTTGCTTTTTTTAGCTGATCGTGCTCAACATTTTGAAGAAATCTTAAAAACCAATCAAAACAAACTCATTATTAGCGATAGAAGTTTTATTTCAGGCATGGCTTATGCCAAAGATTTTGAAAACGATTTGCTTTTTGCTTTAAATAGTTTTGCTTTGGAAAATTTTTTTCCACAAAAAATTATCTTTTTAAAAGGAGATGCAAACCTTATTCAAGAACGCCTCAATCAAAAAGAACTAGATAGCATAGAAAAACGTGGCATTGAGTATTTTCTAAGCGTGCAAGATAAACTCGAAAAAGTGCTTCATTTTTTAAAAGAAAAAATTTCTATAGAAATTTTAACACTTGACGCAAAAGAAAATAAAGAAAAATTACACCAACAAATAAAGGAATTTTTACAATGATTAACGCTTTAAAAGGAATGAAAGATTTATTAGATAAAGATGCATATTATTATGAAAAAGTGATTAAAACCTGTGAAGAAGTAGCTAAAAACTATGGCTTTACTTTTATCAATACACCACATTTAGAACTTTGCACCCTTTTTAAAAGAAGCGTAGGAGAAAGTTCTGATATAGTAGGCAAAGAAATGTATGAATTTATCGATAAAGGCGAAAATCATGTTTGTATGCGTCCTGAAGGAACTGCTGGGGTGGTGCGTGCCTATATAGAAAAAAAACTCGATAAAAACACTAGTGTGAAAAGATGGTTTTATCATGGTTCCATGTTCCGCTATGAAAGACCCCAAAAGGGACGCTTAAGAGAATTTCATCAATTTGGCGTTGAAAGTTTTGGAAACGCAAGCGTTTATGAAGATGCAAGTATTATTTTAATGTTAGTAGAAATTTTTTCACGCTTAGATATTAAATTTAAACTACTGATTAACTCTTTAGGTTGTTTAGAATGTATGCCAAAATATCGTGAAAATTTGATACATTTTTTAGATAGCAAAAAAGGTTTTTGCGAGGATTGTTTGCGTAGAAAAAACTTAAATCCCATTCGTGTTTTAGACTGTAAAAATGAGCATTGTCAAAGCTTACTTAATGATGTTCCGCTTTTAAATCAAAATTTATGCTCATCTTGCCAAAAAGACTTTGAAATTTTACAAAGCGTTTTAAAAGAAAACGGAGTGGATTTTGAAGTGGATTCTAAACTTGTTAGAGGGCTTGATTACTACTCTAAAACGGCTTTTGAATTCATTAGTGATAAAATTGGTGCAAAAGCTGCTATTGCTGGGGGCGGAAGATATGATAGACTTATTGAATATCTTGATGGAAAAAGTGGTTTTGGTGTAGGTTTTGCCATGGGCATAGAAAGAATTATAACTATTTTAGAACAAAAAGAAGAAAAGGTTCAAAGAGAAGGAATTTATCTTTGTGCTATGGATGAAATTTATATCCAAAAACTTTTGCATGTCGCTACAAATTTAAGAAAAGAATATAAAGTGCTTTTAAGCTATGAAGCAAGAAAACTAGCTAAACATCTTGAAAACGCAGATAAAAATAATGCTGAAATTTTTCTTTGTATGGGAGAAAATGAAGCACAAAATGAAAGTTTGTTTTATAAAAATTTAGTAAAAAAAGAAGAAAAAATGATTAAAATTTCAGACTTAAAGAAGGTTTTATGATGGATTATGGTATTGATATTTGGGGAAATGAAAATTTCATTATCAAAAATGGTAAAGTTTGTATCAATCACGAGAAAAAACCTGCTATTATTGATATAGTTAAAGAATTAAGAGATGATGGATACAAAGGGCCTTTACTTTTAAGATTTCCTCATCTTATTCAAAAACAAATTGAAAATATTTACGGAAATTTCAATAAAGCAAGAAAGGAATTTGGTTATAAAGGAGGATTTAACGCTGTTTATCCCTTAAAGGTCAATCAATACCCTGGTTTTGTAAAAAATCTTGTAAAGCTTGGAAAAGACTATAACTACGGACTTGAAGCAGGTTCTAAAGCAGAGCTTTTGCTCGCTATGGCTTATAATAACGAAGGTGCGCCTATTACAGTAAATGGCTTTAAAGATAGAGAACTTATCAATATAGGCTTTATCGCAGCTGAAATGGGACATAATATCACTTTAACCATAGAAGGACTTAATGAACTTGAAGCTATCATAGACATAGCCAAAGAACGCTTTAAACCTAAACCAAATATAGGCTTACGCGTGCGTTTGCATTCTGCTGGAGTTGGAATTTGGGCAAAAAGCGGTGGGATTAATTCTAAATTTGGACTTACATCCACTGAACTCATAGAAGCAGTAAATTTACTCAAAGAAAACAAACTTTTAGAACAATTTACCATGATTCACTTTCATCTAGGCTCGCAAATTACTGAAATTCATCCTTTAAAAAAAGCCCTAAATGAAGCAGGAAATATCTATACAGAACTTAGAAAAATGGGAGCTAAAAATCTAAAAGCTATTAATCTTGGTGGTGGTTTAGCCGTGGAATACTCACAATTTAAAAATGAAAAAAGTAGAAATTACACCCTAAGAGAATACGCTAACGATGTAGTTTTTATCCTAAAAAATATAGCTGAACAAAAAAAAGATTTAGAGCCTGATATTTTCATAGAAAGTGGACGTTTTGTAGCAGCTAATCACGCTGTTTTAATCGCTCCTGTATTAGAACTTTTTTCTCAAGAATACGCAGAAAACAAACTCATACTTAAAAAACAAAATCCAAAACTTATCGATGAGCTTTATGATCTTTATAAAAGTATAAAACCTTCCAATGCCTTAGAATACTTGCACGATAGCATAGATCATCTAGAGAGTATTTTAACTCTTTTTGATTTGGGCTATGTGGATTTACAAGATCGCTCCAATGCTGAAATTTTAACTCATTTGATTACAAAAAAAGCCATCTTGCTTTTAGGCGATAAGCAAAATCCTGCGGATTTACTTGCCATACAAGATGAAGTGCAAGAAAGGTATTTGGTAAATTTTTCGCTCTTTCAAAGCATACCTGATTTTTGGGGCTTAGAACAGAATTTCCCCATCATGCCACTTGATCGCTTAGACGAAGAACCGACTCGAAGTGCAAGTATTTGGGATATAACCTGCGATAGCGATGGAGAAATTTCATACTCTAAAGATAAACCTTTATTTTTGCACGATGTAGATGTAGAAAAAGAAAATTATTTTCTAGGGTTTTTCCTTGTAGGCGCCTATCAAGAAGTACTTGGAATGAAACACAATCTTTTTACTCATCCTACTGAAGCTATTATAAGTATCAATGAAAAAGGCTATGAAGTTGAGGGGATTATAGAAGCACAGTCCATACTTGATGCCTTAGAAGATTTAGACTATGATATACACGCTATTATGGATATACTTAATGAACGCATAAGCAATTCCAAGCTTGTAAATGACAAACAAAAAAAACATATTTTAGGGGAGCTTTATCTCTTCTTAAATGATAATGGTTATTTAAAAAGCATAGGAGTTTAGATGAATTTTTGGGGTATTATAAAAGAAGATTTTTCTCAACCAAAGGCACAAGATCCAGCTTTTAATTCTTCTATAGAACTTTTTTTTAATTACCCTGGAGTATGGGCTGTGGTAAATTACCGTTTTGCACATTTTTTTTACATAAGAAATTTTAAACGCATTGCCAGAATGATTAGTGGAATTTCGCAATTTCTAACTGGAGTAGATTTACATCCTGGAGCAGAACTTGGAAGACGTATTTTTATAGATCATGCCAATGGGGTGGTTATAGGTCAAACAGCGATCATAGAAGATGATGTTTTAATTTATCAAGGCGTTACTTTAGGTGGAACAAGCCTTGAAAAAGGTGCTAAACGTCATCCAACCATAAAAAAAGGAGTGATTATAGGTTCAGGCGCAAAAATACTTGGCAATATCACCATAGGAGAAAATGCTAAAATAGGTTCAAATGCCGTAGTTGTTAAGGATGTAGGTGCAAATTTAACCGCCGTTGGCATTCCTGCTTATATTATCGAAGAGCGTAAAAATAAAAACATTAGAGCTATAGATGCAAATTGCGATGACAAACTAGAAAAGCTAGAAAAGAAAATTTTAGAACTTGAAAATCTTATATTAAAACAACCTGAATCACAAAAATAATAATTTTTTATAATACATAAAATTATATGTATTATTATGCGTATTAATTTTTCCTAAAAAATTAATACAAATTTTCACATTTATTGAAATTTATAACTCATTTTTAAATTAAATTTATTACAAAAATGCAATTTTCTGCTAAAATTAAACAAAAATTATCAAGGATTGAAAAATGCTTACAAAAAGATCTCAAGTTTTAGAAGAATCTATCACTTTAGCCATCACCGCACTTGCCAATGAACTTAAAGCTAAAGGCGAGGATATCATTAGTTTTTCAGCAGGCGAACCTGATTTTGACACACCACAAATCATCAAAAATGCCGCTATAAATGCTATTGAAAAAGGATGTGGAAAATACACTGCTGTTGCGGGAATTCCTGAAGTATTAAAAGCTATTCAAACCAAATTTAAAAAAGATAATAATCTTGATTATGAAACAAATGAAATTATCACCAATGTAGGCGCAAAACACTCTCTTTTTGAATGTATAGAATGCTTAGTAGAAAAAGATGATGAAGTCATTATCCCTAGTCCTTACTGGGTAAGCTATCCTGAAATGGTAAAATTTGCAGGTGGAAAACCTGTATTTATAGAAGGCTTAGAAGAAAATGGCTTTAAAATTACCGCTGAACAATTAAAAAAAGCTATCACGCCTAAAACCAAGGTTTTGATGTTAAATTCTCCCTCAAATCCTGTGGGATCGATTTATTCTAAAGAAGAATTAACTCAAATTGCAAAAGTTTTAGAAGGAACACAAATCACTGTTTTAAGTGATGAAATGTATGAAAAACTTCGCTATGATGGTTTTGATTTTGTAGCTTTTGCAAGTGTAAGCGAAGATGCTTTAAAACGCACTGTGACTATTAACGGACTTAGCAAATGTGGAGCTATGCCAGGATGGCGTTTTGGTTATATGGCAAGCAAAAATAAAGCCCTAATTTCAGCCGTTAAAAGACTTCAAGGACAAAGCACTTCAAATATTTGCTCCATTACTCAACATGCGGCTATTCCTGCTTTAAATGGAGAATGTGATAAAGATATAGAAAAAATGCGTCAAGCTTTTGAAAAACGCCGTAACTTAGCCTTAGATATGCTTAAACAAATCCCAAATATCAGTGTTTGTAAACCAGAAGGTGCTTTTTATCTTTTTGTAAATATACAAAAAATAGAAAAAAATTCTATGAAATTTTGCCAAAAATTGCTTGAACAAGAAAAAGTTGCTGTTGTTCCAGGTATAGGTTTTGGAATGGATGGATACTTCAGACTTTCTTATGCCACGAGCGATGAGCTTATTCAAAAAGGCCTAGAAAGAATAAGTCATTTTATTGCAAATTATAAGTAGTTTCCATGAAAAGACCTTTACCTTTTATACTTGCAGCTACAAATAATGGCTCTATGATTATTAATCATCTTGATAGACATGATACATCTCAAGGAAGTTATGGAGTTGGTTTTCAGTTTTTAAATTACGGCAGTTTTGATCCAGAGGAAATTGATCTTTGCATTAATCTTTTAAAATTACGCAGAGAATACTACAAAGATAATGTCTTTGCGATAGATTGCGGTGCAAATATTGGAGCTCACACTATTAAGTGGGCTATAGAAATGCATAACTGGGGGGGGGTATTAGCCTTTGAAGCACAAGAAAGACTTTTTTATGCTTTAGCAGGAAATATAGCAATTAATAATTGTTTTAATGCTAGGGCAATACATGCAGCCATTGGAAACCCTGAAAAAAATCAAAATGAACTTGAAATTTTAATTCCTGATTATACTCAAAAAGCTTCTTTTGGAAGCTTAGAATTAAAATCTCAAAACAATAATGAATTTATAGGACAAATACCTCAAAAAAAAGAAAAAGTTCCTTATTTAAAACTTGATAATTTAAATTTTAAAAGATTAGATCTTATTAAAATAGACGTAGAAGGCATGGAACAAGAAGTTATATTAGGATGTTTAAATCATATTAAAACTTTTAAACCTATTTTACAAATTGAAATTATTAAATCAAACACTCAAGATATTATCAATATATTAAAAAATTTAGAATATGAAATTTTTCAATCCGGAATTAATATCTTGGCTATTTATAAGGCAGATCCTGTAATTAACCATTTAAGATCCTCAAACCCATAAACCTTAAAATAAAAGGCTTATGGCTAAGGTTTTTTAAGCACAGTATTTACCCTTTGAATACTATCTGATTTATTTAAACTCAATCTTATTATAGAATTTTCCAATCCACCTAAAGAATGTGCTACATTTGCCTCTAGGCTTATCATATCTAAAGCATTTAATTCAAATTTTTCCTTTTCCACTTCAAACCAAATTTTACCACTTAAAACTTGAACATGTATAGCAAAAGGAGCTTTATGCTCTTTCATCACACTATCTTTAGCTAATAAAATTTGAATTTCTTTATCTTTTTCATTGTCAATTAAAACATTGATTTTCACTTCTTTTGGGCTAAATTCCGCCCTATTCCATTGAATGATTTTCACAAAATCTCCTTTTTAGTTTTATAAAACTATAGCAAAAACCAAAATATAAATTATAAACTTGTGTTAATTTATCCTTCTTTCCACCAAAAATCCTGTTTAAATTTAGCCCCTATTTCATAAGCCTCACCCATTTTTGGCGTGATAAGGGGTAAATCTAAATTTTCATAAAGAAATTTTATCACTTCATTCCACGCGTGAGTTCCTGCTAAAAATCTCCCCCAATGTATAGGCATGACAGCTTTTGCATTAAGATCTTTTGCTTCTTTTAAAATTTGCTCAGGAAAAGAGTGCGAATATGGCCAAGCGGTATTAAACTGTCCACTTTCAAGACAAGCTAAGTCAAAACCTCCAAAATACTCACCTATTTTTTTAAAATGTGTAAAATACCCTCCATCTGCACTAAAAAACACTCTCTTATCTACACTTAAAAATTCTATCACAAAAGAAGCCCAAAGAGTTTTGTTTTTACCATCTCCCCTACTTGAACTGTGTTGTGCAGGTGTTGCAATGATTTTTAAATCACCAATTTCTACTCCACTCCACCAATCAAGCTCTATGATTTTTTTCTCACTCACCTCATAGCTTTTTAGATAATTTCCCACTTTTAAAGGAGTAATAAAAATTTTAGCCTTATCTTTTAAAGCTTTTACACTCTTAGCATCTAAATGATCAAAATGCGAATGCGTAATAATCACAGCAAAAATTTCATTAAAATCATTTACATTATAAACAGGAGCATTTTTAAAAGCCTTGTTGATAAAAGAAATAGGTGAAGCATGAGTGTTAAAAATAGGATCAATCAAAATTTTATATTCTTTAAAACTTACAAAAAGCGAAGAATGTCCAAGCCAAGCAATATGCGGAGCGCTAAAATCACTCAAATCAGGCTTAAAAAAAGGCAATTTAAAAGAAGGAATGGCATTTTTTGGGTAAAGATAATAATACCTCAAAATTTCTCTAAAAGATACTTTAGGAGTTATAAGACTTTGCTCATTTTCATTAAGAAAAATTTCATATTTTTTACCCTGTATTTTTTTAGCTTTTAATCTTTCATTATTTGAAATATCAAAGGTTTTAAATGATAAATTCAAATTTTTCCTTTTATGTTTATCAAGATTATATCTAAAAAGTTTTTAGACTAATTTTATTTTATTGCTAAGTTTTTAGTTTGCTTGTGTTAAAATAAGTAAATTAAATACTAGGTAAAATGATGCAAAAAGAGAATTTATATAAATTAGACAAAATAATTCAAGAAATTGATTTTATATTTGAACAAACTAAAGGCGAACTTGTGCAAGCTTTAAAAAATGAAACCAAACAAAAAGCTATTTTCATGTCCCTAATCAATATTAAAGAAACAATAAAAAATATTCAAGATAGCGAAGATACTGAAGTTATGGTAATTTTTCGCGAAGAAGATATGAAAAGACTCTCAAAAAGTAGAAATATTGCAGCTCATAATAGTCAAGCTATGGATTTAAATATCGTAACATACCTTATTCGCTATGATTTACCAAAGCTCAAACAAAATATTGTTAATTTTAAAAATAATCCACATAATTTCAATTTTATTTCAAAAGAAAAAAGCACCAAGAAAAAAATACTAAAACCACTGGAAGTATTGATTATTTTTTTATTTATATGTATTTTATCTTGCATTGTTTTTATCACCTACTTTTTACTTAATAAATCTTCTAAAAATATAAGACAAGAAAATTCTTCGTATAGCTTTCATACAAACTATTTTTATTCCCTAGAACCTTTTACTCTTAACCTATCACAATCTGGCAGACAAAAATATATACATTGTGCTATTGATTTGGAATTAACAGGTAAGATTTCTTCAGAAAATTTTACAAGAATTTTGCCTGTTATTAGAGATATCATTATTCAAACCATTCTAGTAAAAGAAATACAAGAAAATGAATTATCTGATTTTAAACTGGAACTTCAAAGAGAATTGCTTAAAAAAATCAATGAAAAATTAGGTAGTAAGCTAATAAAAGGATTATATTTTAAAGATTTTGTCATTTCCTAAAAATTTTTAAAAAATTTTCAAGCCTTTTAAAAAGGCTTGAATGAAGATTTTGAAAGATTACTCAACTTCAGCATCAATTACATCGTCATCTTTTTTCTTTTTATCGTTCGCTGCATTTGGCTCATCTTTTTTATACATATTTTCAGCTAACTTATGAGAAACTTCACTTAAAGCTTTCATTTTGCTTTCAATCTCTTCTTTGCTTGCATTTTGATTTTTCAAGGTCTCGCGCAAATCATCAAGAGCCTTTTGGATATTTTCTTTATCAGCAGTGGCAACTTTTTCACCCAACTCACTTAAAGATTTTTCTACTTGATGAGCCAAGCTATCAGCTGCATTTCTAGCATCTACAGCTTCTTTGCGTTTTTTATCTTCTTCTTTGTGAAGTTCAGCATCTTTTACCATGTTGTTAATTTCTTCTTCGCTAAGTCCGCTTGAACCTGTGATTTTGATCTCTTGAGCCTTACCTGTTGCTTTATCTTTTGCACTAACAGTTAAAATACCATTTGCATCGATATCAAAAGTAACTTCGATTTGTGGCATACCGCGTGGTGCTGGCGGAATTCCTTCAAGATTAAAATTCCCTAAAGATTTATTATCACGACTAAATTCTCTTTCCCCTTGTAAAACATTGATGGTTACAGCACTTTGATTATCTTCAGCGGTTGAGAAAACTTGCTCTTTTTTAGTTGGAATAGTTGTACCTTTTTCGATAATCTTAGTCATTACCCCACCTAGAGTTTCTATACCCAAAGAGAGCGGAGTAACATCAAGTAAAAGCACATCTTTAACATCGCCTTTTATAACCGCACCTTGAATCGCCGCACCAATAGCCACAACTTCATCAGGATTCACAGACTTGTTAAGATCTTTATTAAAGGCTTTTTTCACTTCTTCTTGTACTAAAGGAACACGAGTAGAGCCCCCTACCATAACGATTTCTTTAATCTCATCTTTTTTAAGACCTGCGTCACTTACTACTTCATTGATTTTAGCGATGGTTTCAGCTACTAAAGAATCAATCATACCTTCAAATTTAGCTCTAGTAAGTTTTTTAACCAAATGTTTTGGCCCACTTGCATCTGCTGTGATAAATGGTAAATTAATTTCAGTTTCATTAGCTGAGCTTAATTCTTTTTTAGCATTTTCTGCTGCTTCTTTCAAGCGTTGTAGAGCCATAACATCATTTTTAAGATCTATGCCTGTTTCATCTTTAAATTCATTAGCTAGAAAATCAATAAGTTTATTATCAAAATCATCGCCCCCTAAGAAAGCATTACCACCTGTTGCTAAAACTTCTACTACATTATCGCCAGTTTCAAGCACAGTAACATCAAAAGTTCCCCCGCCTAGATCATAAACCACGATTTTTTCACTATCTTTTTTATCAAGTCCATAAGCTAGAGCTGCTGAAGTAGGCTCGTTGATAATTCTTAATACATTAAGTCCTGCTATTGTTCCTGCTTCTTTTGTCGCTTTTCTTTGTGCATCGTTAAAATATGCAGGCACAGTAATAACTGCATCTACAACACTCTCGCCTAAGAAAGCTTCAGCATCTTCTTTTAGTTTCATTAAAACTTTTGCTGAAATTTCTTGCGGAGTATAAATTTTACCTGCGATCTCAATCGCACAAGCACCATTTCTTTCAGTGATATGATAAGGAAGTCTTGTTTTAGCTTCTTTAGCCGCGTCTTCATTGATCATTAAACCCATAATTCTTTTAATAGAATAAATAGTTTTTTCAGGGTTAGTCACCGCTTGGCGTTTTGCACTATCTCCTACTAAAACCTCGCCTTTATCTGTAAAAGCTACCACAGAAGGAGTTGTATTTTTACCTTCTTTATTTGGGATTACTTTACTCTCACCACGTTCATACACAGCAACACAAGAATTGGTTGTTCCTAAATCTATACCTATAACTTTACTCATTTTTTATCCTTTTTATTAAAATTTATTTTGCTACACTAACTTTAGTTGGACGGATTACGCGATCGGCTATTTTATAGCCTTTTTGAAGCACGGTAACCACTTCACCACTTTGATGATTTTCACTATCTACATGAAACATTGCCTCATGTAAATTTGGATCGAACTCTTTTTCTTCTTTAATAAGAGCCACTCCATGCTTTTCAAGTTTTTTAAGAAACAAATCTAAAGTGTTTTGCACTCCTTCTTTGATTTTTAAGCTAATTTCATCATGGCATTCGACATTGATAGCTGCTTCTAAAGCATCTAAAACATCAAGCAAATCCTTTGCAAAGCTTTCATTTGCATAAGCCATAGCACTTAGCTTTTCTTTTTCCATTCTTTTTTTAATATTTTCAAATTCAGCGTTTGCACGCATAAATTTGTCTTTTAATTCATCATAGTCTTTTTGCAATTTGTTTTGCTCAACATCTTCGATATTTTGCAAATTCTCATCTTGCAAATGTTCAGAATTTTCTGCGTTTTCGTTTTCAAATTCTTGCTTTTGCTCGCTCACGCCGCCTCCTTTATGTATTGTAATATTTTTTTATAATCCGTATAAACACTACCTGCTAAGATAATATTTACATCTTCGCCCAAAAACTGCGCATCCACCTTAAGCCCCATAAAACCTTCTTTAAATAAAGGTTCAAATTCAAGACTTTCTTTAAAATGGCGATGAACTCCGCAATCTAAGAGCTTAACAAATTCATCATTTTGATAAATTTGATAAGCTCTTTCTTCATTACTTCTATAGCAAATCAAATTTTGTCTTAAGCTAGCTATTTTTTCTACAAGATCCATAAAATGAACTCTCAAAGCTATTTTTTCTATACTAAAAAGATCTAATCCTATAAGACTTTGTAAAAAATTCCATGCTTCTTTTTCATATTTTAAAACGAGCTCTTCTTCTTTAAAATCAAGCACTATAAACTTAGCATTTAGATCAAGCACTTCTTTAAGTACTAAGCTTCTACCACCATAAACAAGACAATAAATTTCAAATTCTTTACTCAACTCTTTTAAAAAATTCTCACTTTTGATATTGATATCTTGATCTTGTTCTTTTTTCCAAAAACTTTGCCAATAATTTTGCATTGTCAAAATAGTAGGAATTCTACCGCTACTTATATGAAGCTGAGTGATCAACCCTTCGTCGCTAAGTCTTTTAAGATAGACGCGTATAGTTGAAGCAGGGATACAAAGATTTAAATTTAATTCATTTGAACCAATAGGAGCATTATCTAAAAGATAAGTTTGGATGATGGAATCTAAAATCAAATCCTTTTTATCTCGGCTTTTCATAGCTCTTTCCTTAAATTTTTAGCACTCTATTTTTTGATTGCTAGAAGTATTATACAACATTGAGTGTTATTTTGTCAAGTATAAATATAAAAAAATATACTTAATTTTATTTAGTCTATATGACTAAACTTTTATTAGTTACTTTTTTATAAGAATACAATATATCAAAATAAAAATAACAATACACTTTATAAGATAATTATAAAAACTAAGCCCAAATTTTAATCAAATCAGATATTTTTCCATAACTTGTAGAATTTGTATCAAAATAAGTTTGCTTCATTTCGTTGACAATTTCACCAAGATTATCATAATTAAGTTTAGTTGCATCTTCAGGTTTTAAACCTAGCATTTTTGCACTTCTTTGTTTGAATAAATCCACAAAACCTTCATAGAAAATTTTAAATTTATCCGGATTAAAAACAAGTTTTTTACCCCCAGTTTCTTTATCTTCAACTTCATCAAAAATTTTATCAGATAATTGCATTTTAAGTAAAGATTTTTCATCTTCACTTAAATCATCATATTTTACACCTTTACCTAATTTATCCAAGATATCTTTAATTTCTATTGTATTAGTTTGATTAAATTTAGTTAAAGTTAACATACCTACGCTTTCAGTCCATCCAGAATTTGGAGCTTTGGTTTTTACTGCTTGCATGCCAGTTTCGCTAAAACTAAGCTCTCCATTAAAATCTCCATCTTTTCTTATCATTTTATCAAGCTCTAAACCTATAGTTCTACCAGCATAATCTGTATCTTTAGTATCATCTGGACGCATTTCTCTAAAATCTTTTTCAAAACCAAATAGAGTATCCACGCTACCATTTAATTGTGTATAAGATTGCACAAAAAGTCCTAAATTTGTTTCCTGTGCTACAAAACCACTTTTCGTATCTTCAAGTTCATAATCTTCTAAATATCCATCATTATTTCTATCACTAGCCACATAAGCTCTAGTATATGCTATATCAGCATACCATCCAGCCACGAAATTTTCAGCTTTTCCACTTAATATATATGATCCATCAAGTCTTTTAGTCATATCTTCTTTGTCAAATTCAATCCCCATTTTATTGATAGCTGTTGAACTTAAAGCACTACGAACGAGTTTATTTGTAATAGGATCTCTAAAATATATAGTAGTCATACCTCTTTCAGCTTTTTTTACTTTATCACTTACCTTTTGATTGAAAACTTTTTCATCTTCTAATCTTTGAAGCATAGTTTGAGTTACATCTGTTTTTTGCTCTTGAAATGAAGAGGAATTTTCGTCTTTTTCATTAAGAATATTTGGTTTTAAATTCAATTTAAAAGATTTGTATACACTAGCTTGCTGAGAAGATTTAGATATGGGTTGAAAATGATTAAGAAATTTTATAAAATCCATTTTGATGCCTTCAAATTTACGACATCTTTTCAAAAATATTGCAAATATATTTTACGTAATTTTAACTTAGAAAATTTTAAATTTTATCCTCTATTATTTTCCAAACCCATAAAAACACCCTATTCTCTTAAAAACCCTAAAACAGCAACAAACTCTTTTTTAAACACAATTCTAAGCATCATCTAAAACAACAATAAAAATAAACATAGGATTTATATATAAAGTAAGTAATGAAGATATTTAACAAGTCCGCAATGAGCTACTTTCCCCCTGCCAGTAAGGCGTAGTATCATCACCCACGATGTGCTTAGCTTCTTGGTTCGGGATGGAGCAAGGCGTTTCCACATCTGTATAATCACGGACATTGTTATTTAAATATTCTTTGAAAGATTGAATTTAAAAAATAAAGCTTAATCTTTCATTTCTTTACTTTTTTCTTTATTCTCTTTCTTCTTTACTTATCTTTTATCTTTAATAAGTTTTTATATAGAATACTTAAAAAACAATGTTAAGAGCAAGTTCTAATATAAACTTTACTTGAAAGATTTCTATTAAACTCTAAATATTATCTATATTCAAAGTCTTCTTAAAAACCTTAACAAGGAAGTGATGCTTTATTAAAGATAAGCCAAACGCTCTATTAGTACTGGTCAGCTAAAGGACTTTCATCCATTACACACCCAGCCTATCAAACTAGTAGTCTTCTAGAGAGCTTAGAGAAGATTCATCTTAGAGTTGGCTTCACGCTTAGATGCTTTCAGCGTTTATCCTTTCCAAACTTAGCTACGCTGCGATGCTCTTGGCAGAACAACAGCTACACCAGTGGTTTGTTCAACCCGGTCCTCTCGTACTAGGGTCAAATCTCTTCAATCTTCTTACGCCCACGGCAGATAGGGACCGAACTGTCTCACGACGTTCTGAACCCAGCTCGCGTACCGCTTTAAATGGCGAACAGCCATACCCTTGGGACCTGCTCCAGCCCCAGGATGCGATGAGCCGACATCGAGGTGCCAAACCTCCCCGTCGATGTGAGCTCTTGGGGGAGATCAGCCTGTTATCCCCGGGGTACCTTTTATCCTTTGAGCGATGGCCCTTCCACACAGAACCACCGGATCACTAAGACCGACTTTCGTCTCTGCTTGACTTGTATGTCTTGCAGTTAAGCTGGCTTATACCTTTATACTCTACGAACGATTTCCAACCGTTCTGAGCCAACCTTTGTAAGCCTCCGTTATTATTTGGGAGGCGACCGCCCCAGTCAAACTACCCACCAGACATTGTCCCACTTGAGGATAACTCAAGCTGGTTAGCTACCCAAATAAGAAAGAGTGGTATCTCAACAACGGCTCATATACAACTGGCGTCATATACTCAAAGCCTCCCACCTATCCTGCACATTCTTATCCAAGTAGCAGTGTCAAGCTGTAGTAAAGGTCCACGGGGTCTTTCCGTCTTGCCGCGGGTAGGAGGAATTTTCACCTCCACTACAATTTCACTGGATCCCTCTTTGAGACAGCTCCCATCTCGTTACGCCATTCATGCAGGTCGGTATTTAACCGACAAGGAATTTCGCTACCTTAGGACCGTTATAGTTACGGCCGCCGTTTACTCGGGCTTCGATCAAGAGCTTCGCTAATGCTAACCCCATCAATTAACCTTCGAGCACCGGGCAGGCGTCACACCCTATACATCCTCTTACGAGTTAGCAGAGTGCTGTGTTTTTGGTAAACAGTCGGGAGGGACTCTTTGTTGTAAGTTTCTTCGCTTTCGGAGTAAATCCTAGTACGAAGCTAACCACACCTTATACCGAAGATACGGTGCTATTTTGCAGAGTTCCTTAAAGAGAGTTCTTCCACGCGCCTTAGAATACTCATCCCACCCACCTGTGTCGGTTTACGGTACGGGCAACATTAGCTAAACTTAGAAACTTTTCTTGGCTCGACGGCATCAGGGGTTCTTCTATCCATCCGAAGACTTCAAAAAGCCTTTCAGTTCTCGGAGTATTGTTATACGGATTTGCCTGTATAACCTCCTACGACCTTAGACTAGCACTTCCATCCGCTAGCCCCCTTAGCCCTAAGCGTCCTTCCATCGCACACTAATGTTGGTATTGGAATATTAACCAATTTGCCATCGTCTACCCCTTTCGGACTCGACTTAGGACCCGACTAACCCTACGATGACGAGCATCGCGTAGGAAACCTTGGGTTTACGGCGTTAATGATTCTCACATTAATTATCGCTACTCATGCCTGCATGCTCACTTCTATTCGCTCCAGCACTCCTTGCCGGTATACCTTCGACGCAAATAGAACGCTCTCCTACCACTTGCACACAACTTAAACTACTTAAACTTTAAACCAAGAATATTTTTACTGATTTTACTAAGTTTTATTTCTATCTTTACTCTATAAAAATCAGTAAAAATATAACTTAAAACATATAACTTAGTTTTTTATATTCTAAACTTAAATAATCTAAGTTGTGTGCAAGTCTACAGCTTCGGTACTTACTTTAGCCCCGTTATATTTTCCGCGCAAAATCACTAGACCAGTGAGCTATTACGCTTTCTTTAAAGGATGGCTGCTTCTAAGCCAACCTCCTGGTTGTTTAAGTAACTTCACATCGTTTTCCACTTAAGTAAGATTTAGGGACCTTAGCTGGTAGTCTGGGTTGTTTCCCTCTTGACGACGGATTTTATCACTCGCCGCCTGACTGCTGTGATTACATATAAGGTATTCGGAGTTTGATAGGGTTTGGTACATTGGTGTATGCCCTAGCCCATTCAGTGCTCTACCCCCTTATATTACGACACAACGCTATACCTAAATATATTTCGGAGAGAACCAGCTATCACGAAGTTTGATTGGCCTTTCACCCCTATCCACAAGTCATCCCGGGGCTTTTCAACGCCTATGGGTTCAGTCCTCCACTAGTTCTTACACTAGCTTCAACTTGCTCATGGATAGATCACTTCGTTTCGGGTCTGCAGCATCTGACTAAGCGCCCTATTCAGACTCGCTTTCGCTACGGCTTCGCGTTTGCTTAACCTTGCCAGACACCACAACTCGCAGGCTCATTATGCAAAAGGCAGTCCATCACACTGTATTGCTACATAGTGCTCTGAATGATTGTAAGCAAATGGTTTCAGGTTCTATTTCACTCTGATCACCTCAGTTCTTTTCACCTTTCCCTCACGGTACTTGTGCACTATCGATCTGGTATTAGTATTTAGGGTTGGATCGTGGTCGACCCGGATTCAGACAGGATTCCTCGTGTCCCGCCCTACTCAGGATACTGCTAGCTAAGCTTTGTTTTTCGCATACGGGACTATCACCCTCTATGGCTATACTTTCCAGAATGTTCTGCTAAACTCAGCTCTTGCACATTGCAGTCCTACAACCCCCAGTGCAAGCACTGGGTTTGCCCTCTTGCGCTTTCGCTCGCCGCTACTGACGCAATCTCTATTGATTTCTTTTCCTGAGGGTACTAAGATGTTTCAATTCCCCTCGTTCGCTCCTATATAGGTAATGTATATCTCTATACATTGGGTTGCCCCATTCGGAAATCTACGGATCAAAGCTTCTTGACAGCTCCCCGTAGCTTATCGCAGTCTAGTACGTCCTTCATCGCCTTTACCAGTCAAGGCATCCACCATTCGCTCTTAGTAGCTTACCTTTTGATGTTCTTTTAGCAAATGAGCAAGGCTCATCTTAAAGAACCAAAGCTAAAGGCCTACCCCGCCAACCTAAAAGATATTAGACTTAAAACGAAATAAACTAAACATTCATTAAAAAATTAATGTAGATAAAGCTTCAATTCTTAATCACTAAAAAAACAATTTGCATAAAAGTTAGATATAATCTAACTTCTACCTTTTATTATTGATTCTAAAACGCATCACTTCCTTGTTAAAGTTTTTATGATAAGACTTCTTTATCTTAAGACGGAAAGCATTCAAACACTTAATATAAAACTAAATGATTTAGTCTCAACTAAGCTGTGAGTTTGAAACTTGTCTTTAATTTATAAATCTTAAATCTAATATTCTCTTTATTATAGAAATAAAGATAATTAAAAGATATAAGTTAAACCAAAGAAAAGATAAATAGGTTTTATCCTTTAACAAGTCCTGTAAAATTGTTTTTATTAAAACTTGCTTGTGACTCTTAACAATGATAATTAAAAAGAACATTTAGGTTTAAAACCTAAAGGAAGTATATATATTAATATAATCATTATAAATATAAATACATAATGTATATGCTACTTATATCTATTTAAAGTATATTCTTTTATAGTTAAAGATAAAAGTAAATCTGAATATAGAGTTTATATTTTATATTTAATCTACTTTATATACTTGCTTTAGATTTTAAAGCTTTTTTATTCAAATCTTTTTTATGGTGGGCCTAACAAGACTTGAACTTGTGACCTCACCCTTATCAGGGGTGCACTCTAACCAGCTGAGCTATAGGCCCTTAATAAATGGTGGAGAATAGCGGGATCGAACCGCTGACCTCCTGCGTGCAAAGCAGGCGCTCTCCCAGCTGAGCTAATTCCCCATAAACAATTAGCTTTATCATCAATCTTTGAAATCTAAACAAGAATCAATTGAGTTTATATATTGAAGTAATAGTGGTGAGACTTATTACTTTGTACTCTAGAAAGGAGGTGATCCAACCGCAGGTTCTCCTACGGTTACCTTGTTACGACTTCACCCCAGTCGCTGATTCCACTGTGGACGGTAACTAGTTTAGTATTCCGGCTTCGAGTGAAATCAACTCCCATGGTGTGACGGGCGGTGAGTACAAGACCCGGGAACGTATTCACCGTAGCATGGCTGATCTACGATTACTAGCGATTCCGGCTTCATGCTCTCGAGTTGCAGAGAACAATCCGAACTGGGACATATTTTATAGATTTGCTCCACCTCGCGGTATTGCGTCTCATTGTATATGCCATTGTAGCACGTGTGTCGCCCTGGGCATAAGGGCCATGATGACTTGACGTCGTCCACACCTTCCTCCTCCTTACGAAGGCAGTCTATTTAGAGTGCTCGGCCGAACCGTTAGCAACTAAATACGTGGGTTGCGCTCGTTGCGGGACTTAACCCAACATCTCACGACACGAGCTGACGACAGCCGTGCAGCACCTGTCTCTAAGTTCTAGCAAGCTAGCACCCTCATATCTCTATAAGGTTCTTAGGATATCAAGCCCAGGTAAGGTTCTTCGCGTATCTTCGAATTAAACCACATGCTCCACCGCTTGTGCGGGTCCCCGTCTATTCCTTTGAGTTTTAATCTTGCGACCGTACTCCCCAGGCGGTACACTTAATGCGTTAGCTGCATTACTGAGATGACTAGCATCCCAACAACTAGTGTACATCGTTTAGGGCGTGGACTACCAGGGTATCTAATCCTGTTTGCTCCCCACGCTTTCGCGCCTTAGCGTCAGTTGAGTTCCAGCAGATCGCCTTCGCAATGGGTATTCTTGGTGATATCTACGGATTTTACCCCTACACCACCAATTCCATCTGCCTCTCCCTCACTCTAGACTATCAGTTTCCCAAGCAGTTTAATGGTTAAGCCATTAGATTTCACAAGAGACTTGATAATCCGCCTACGCGCCCTTTACGCCCAGTGATTCCGAGTAACGCTTGCACCCTCCGTATTACCGCGGCTGCTGGCACGGAGTTAGCCGGTGCTTATTCCTTAGGTACCGTCAGAATTCTTCCCTAAGAAAAGGAGTTTACGCTCCGAAAAGTGTCATCCTCCACGCGGCGTTGCTGCGTCAGGGTTTCCCCCATTGCGCAATATTCCCTACTGCTGCCTCCCGTAGGAGTCTGGACCGTGTCTCAGTTCCAGTGTGACTGATCATCCTCTCAGACCAGTTAAGCGTCATAGCCTTGGTAAGCCATTACCTTACCAACTAGCTGATACTATATAGTCTCATCCTACACCGAAAAACTTTCCCTACTCAACTTGTGTTAAGCAGGAGTATAGAGTATTAGCAGTCGTTTCCAACTGTTGTCCTCTTGTGTAGGGCAGATTAACTATACCTTACTCACCCGTGCGCCACTAATCCACTTCTAGCAAGCTAGAAGCTTCATCGTTCGACTTGCATGTATTAGGCACGCCGCCAGCGTTCACTCTGAGCCAGGATCAAACTCTCCATAA